>CALBRU010000030.1 GCA_937927695.1 uncultured Thiomonas sp.
GGAATTGCTCGGCGAATGCCTGATTGCCCATCCAATGGTCACCGTGATAGTGGGTATTGATCACGGCCACAACGGGTTTTGGGGTGACCGTCTTGATCATGCGGATGGCCATGCGGCCGATCTCCACTGAGGCGCTGGGGTCCAGTACCACCACGCCCTTGCTGGTGACGATGAAGGTAATGTTGGTGAAAAAGCCCAGATTCTCTGGGGTGGGGAATTTGTCATGCGCCTTGATGACGTAGAGCTTGTCGGTGAGTTGGGTGGGCTTCACATCGGGAACGCGCGGCCCCATGAGGGTTTTGCCAGCCACCTCTGCGGCGATGGCTTGCTTCATGAATTCGGGGGTGAGGGCAGACACCGCGGTGACGCCCAGCAGGCGCTTGAGGATGTCGCGACGCACATTGCCAGTAGGCGACAGATCGGATTGGTCGAAATCAAGCATGGGTTTGCTCCATAAAAGTAAATCAGGGGGTAGCAACGGCAGTATGGGTATGCGCAGTCCTCGTGGGCGACATGCTCAGGGGCTGATGTAGGCATAGCCGTCGCGCTGTTGCAGACGGCCGACCTCTACCACGCCAGAGGGCACGAAGCTGGCATCCATCAGCACCTTGTCCTTGCTGATGTTGCGGGCGGCGAGTGTTTTTTCGCAGACCAGAAACTTCACCCCCTGACTGGCGAAATCGCCCACATTGCCCGCAAATTCGGCTCCGCTCTTGGTCTTGGCACCGTTGAGCAAAAAATCGATGCCGCCGCCGTTGGCGACAACGGCGATGGTGACTCCGGGCTCATCCGTGAGGTGATTTCGCACGAAATCGAGACAGCGTTCGGGCTGGCCGTTGGCGCGGGTGACGTGATAGACCACAGACGGCTTGTCGGCCTTGTCGGCGGCGCGCGCCTTGCCCGTCAGAGCCAGTAGTCCAGCGCCTAACCCGGCGAACAGGGCGGTGCGGCGTGTGGATGTTTGCATGAGATGAGTCCTCCTTTATGAAGTGAATCCGCCTCGATCAAGAGGTCTGTTGTTCGGCCTCGAGATAAGCCAGCGAGGCAAACTTGCCGATGTTTTTGTTGAATCCCGCGGTGGTTGTTGCGCTCTTGGCCACCCGTGGGTCGGCCAACACATATTCTTTCGCCACGGTCGGGCCGGCCATTTCACGCGCGGCCTTGAGAGCGCCGTCGTAAATGCCTTGAAAGATTTCCCTGTTCCAGGCCAGGATGTCGGCGCTGGCAGCGCCGTGACCAGGCAGCCACATCTTGGCGCCTGTGACTTGCTCGAGCTTGTCGTAATACGCCAGCGTGCCGAGGAAGGAGCCATCTTCCATATTGGCGATGCGGTGGTTCATCATGATGTCCCCCGCGCAGACGGCCTTGTCCTGCACGATCTCCAGGCAAAGGTCGTCCGGTGTGTGCGCCTTGCCGTAGTGATGCGCCTTGAGGGTGAGACTGCCAAACTCGAACACATCGCCGTTACGCACCTCCAGGGTGGGCGCCACCACTCGAGTGCCGAGCGAGGAGTTATTGGTCCACTTGAGCATGTTCTCGCGCCAGACATCGCCTTCGATGCCGCTGATCACCTTGCGCGTTCCGGGTAGGGCATAGATCGGCACAGAGGAGCCGAAAGCCTCGACATAGGCTTGATTTCCCAACCAATGGTCGCCGTGGAAATGTGAGTTGAAAATCGCGATCACCGGCTTGTCGGTGATGGTGCGCAGCATGCGAAGGCACATCTGGCCGATCTGTAGTGACGAGCCGGTATCGAACACCACCACGCCTTTGGGGGTGATGATGAAATGTGTATTGCTGAACAGACCCTGGTTTTCCGGGGTGGGGAAGGCATCGTGGGCGACGATGGACCAGACGTGTTCGGCAGTTTGCGCGGGTTTCACATCGGGCACCTTGGGGCCGAAGGCATACGCCTGTGCCGCAGAGGCCAGATCGGTCACCGCAGGCCCTTCAAGCACGGCGATCGCTCCGGCGCCAGCCCAGACGGCCCGCCGGAGCCAATGGCGGCGAGATGGATCGTGGGGTGCCGCGGTAGTCATTTCGCCTCCGCGGTCTTGTTGCCGCCGTTGTTCACCGGCGATTTCGGATCGAGCAGGTAAGCCGTGAGATCGGCCACCTGCTCGGGCGTGAGCAAATGTTTGGGCCCGCCGTAGCGCGGCATCAAGGAGCAAGGGTTGAGCGACTTGGCGTTGTAGATCTTGTCGTAGGTGTACTTGACCACTGCCTCGGAGGTGCCGCGGAGCTTGCCGTAGTCGGTCAGGGAAGGGCCAATGTTGCCGGCCTGTGGAAAGGCGGGCGACATGGCATGGCAGGCGTAGCAGTTGGCCTCGTTCGGTTTCGACGGATCGTCGGCATCATGAAAGCCGGGATAGCCGATCCGGCCGCCATGCACCCCTTCGGCCCACTTCTCGCCGAGCTTCCAGTCGCCGATGAGCTTGCCGTCCTGGGGATAGACGATGGATTGGGTCTCCCGGGTGATGATGTCCTGCGCCTGCGCGGCGCTGGGTTGGCTGTCCGTGGCGTTACAGATTTCGAGCGTTTTGTCGAAAAAACGCTGCCACTGCTTCGGGGTGTTGACGTAGAAGCTTTTGTGGATCGCCGTGGTGAAGTCTTTCTCCGTAATTTTTGGAAGGCCTTCGATCTTGGGAATGTCCACCACTTGCGTCTCATCCGCATAGGCCATCGCGCCATGGGAGAGCGGCCAGAATGCAGCGATTAGCACGTATCGTTTGAGAGATTGCTGATTCATCATGAAATTTCCGTGAGCTGGATCGTCAGGCGCGGGGCTTGATGCCAGGGACTTTGATGGGGTGCTTGCTCTTCTTGGCTTCGATGGCCTGGAACAGTGTCAACGCCGCGTCGATTTGCGAGCCGGTCATCAGCCACGGCAGGCGCATGGCCAGCAGACAGCGCTCATTACGCCACCAGAAAGTGCGCACATTGCTGTCTTTGAGCACGTAGGCGGGGAAGGCGGCCATCACCCGACCGGCGGTTTTCGGGTCGGTCATGATGGGAAGCTCGACGCCCCGGATGGTGCGCCCCGGCACCCCATGACAATCGGCGCAGGACAGATCCATCTTGCCCATACGGCGGAAGAAGGTGTATTTGCCCAGGGCGTACACATACTTTTCCTGCGGCGTGTTGACCGGCGGATCGAACGGCATGCCGTTCGATTGCGCGGCGACGAAGGCGGTCAGGCGGGTGAGGTCGTCGGCCTTGCCGTTTTCTTCGTCCGCATTGGTGTAGTGTGGTCTGAGAACCTGGTTGTCGATTTCCTTGGAGGAATATCCCTGCAATTTCTCCTTGCAGGTGATCAGGCGTCCTTCAAGGGTTTGTACCTGACCAGTGTCCTTGAAATAGCGCGGCATCTGCGCGTAGGCGCCTTTGAGCACACCCGGCCCCAGGCCGAAGTCGCACTGCTCAAGGGAGGCATGTTTAGGCCCGGCCTTTTTGTAGAACAGCGCCTTGCCTTCATCGACCCAGAACTGCCCTGGGTTGTCCTGCTCGAGCATTTCGCGATAGGCGGCAAACTTCTGGTCATCCGTTTCCCCTGCCCCACTTGGGTGACAGACCAGCAGGCCGACGCTGAGGCCACCGGCGATGACGAGGACCCTCACTGCAATCAATCGTTTCACTGCATCCCCTTGAAAAATTTCCGAGAAATCATGTGGCAATTCAGAACATTCGCATACACGGATGCAACGATATATTCCATGAAATATAGCGACACCCGTGTTAACCCTGACAGAGGGGTGAGTTGTTACTTGAAAGTGACCAAAATCAAATTTCTGTTACGGTATGCAGAACTCCCATAAGTCATTGTCTTCGCCTGATTTATAGGATTTTTAGAGTGGCGTTCGCGCAAGAAAAACTGGGATCACTTCGGCTCATGTGTAACGGCTGGCAGCCTATTGATGTATTACACGAGATATAGCGATAGCTGGTGCGGACGCCCGAAAAAAGCGTCGTGAAGGTGGGTTGGTTCCTTGCAGTCGGCAGAGCGGCGACGTCGGGCGCCATTCTGTGCATTCGTTCACCTGTAGGCGGCCGGGACGGCATGCGCCTGCGCCCGCCCCTCTAGCAGCCTGTCGGACTTAAAGGGAATCGGCTGCAAATCCGCCTGGCCGGCCCATATTTCGCCGCTTTTTTGGGCAATAGCTCAACTATTGCCCTGCAAAATCGGCAAAATCTGGTCTCGACCAGCCGAATTTTCGCTTCGATTCTTCAAGTCCGACAGGCTGCTAGG
>CALBRU010000031.1 GCA_937927695.1 uncultured Thiomonas sp.
ATCCTGCCTACCAAACAGGTTTCGCCATGAGTGCCGTGCTCGACCCCGCTGCCCCCGCATTGCTGCGTGCCGACTTTTCCCGCGCTGAAGTGGTGGACACTACCGCCCTGCCCTGGGTGAATTCGCCGGCGGTTGGCGTGCAGCGCAAATTGATCGAGCGTGACGGCGGTGAGGCCGCACGCGCTACTTCGCTGGTGCGCTACGCGCCAGGCGCGAGTTTTGCCGCACACCTGCACCCGCTGGGCGAAGAAATTCTGGTGCTGCAAGGCACGTTTGCCGATGAGCACGGCGTTTACCCGGTGGGCACTTATCTGAAAAACCCTCCCGGCTCGCGCCACGCGCCATTCACCGAACAGGGCTGCACCCTACTGGTGAAATTGCGTCACATGCAGCCCGACGATGGTGAGCGTGTGGTGATCGACACGCATCGCGCGCCCTGGCTGCCCGGTCTGGTGCAAGGGCTGAGCGTCAAACCTCTGTCCGACTTTGCGGGCGAGCATGCCGCGCTGGTGCAGTGGGCGCCCGGCACCGTGTTCACCGCGCATCGACACTGGGGCGGGGAAGAAATCTATGTGATCGAAGGCGTGTTCGAAGACGAGCACGGCCGGTATCCGGCAGGCACCTGGATGCGCAGTCCGCACCTGAGCCAGCATGCCCCGTTCAGCCGGTCTGGCTGCACCATCTTCGTGAAAGTGGGCCATCTGCCGGAACAGGGCTGATACCGCCCGGTAGCGCGGCTTGTTGCATACTTGCAGGCATGACCGCTCATCGCCATCATCCCCAGGAAGCCTCTCAGGAAGCCTTATTGCATGCCGAAGCCCTGTGCACCGCCCGCGGCGTGCGCCTCACCCCGCTGCGGCGGCGGGTGCTGGAGTTGGTGCAATCGCGCACCGAGGCGGTCAAGGCCTATGACCTGCTCGCGCAGTTGTCTACCGAGGATCACGCGGCCAAGCCGCCCACGGTCTATCGCGCCCTCGATTTCCTGCTGGAGCAGGGGCTGATTCACCGCGTCGATAGCCTGAACGCCTTTGTTGGCTGCAACCACCCCGACACGCCGCACGCCGCGCACCTGCTGCTGTGCGCACGCTGCGGCCGGGTGGAAGAATTGCACAGTGACGCGGTGGATGCCGCCATTGCCAAGGCCGTGGCGGCCACCGGTTTTGTCGCCCGCCACGCGCGGCTGGAAGTGCAAGGGCTGTGTGCGGCCTGCGCGGCCTCGGCCACAGCCGACTGACCGACTTCAGCCCGCAGGCTTGAGGGTGTAGAGCCGCGCCAGCGTCAAACCTAGGCCAAGCAGCGCGCCCAGCGTGAGCCACAGGCGCAGTTGCAAAAACCACGACGGCCACGGAAGCTGCTTGCGCAACATCACATCGGCCGCGTAAGCAATGGCCAGACCGATGAACAGCCCGGTCATGCCGTACACCCAGTTCGACGCCCAGGTCATGCGCCACGCCCATAGCGGCAGCACCACGCCCCAGCCCAGCAGCAGCCAAGGGCGTTGCACCTGACCTTCGGGCAGCACCAGCGCTGCGCCCCAATACAGCGCACCGAGAAACGCCAGAATGGCCGCAGCGTATTGCGCCTGAATCACCACCACGGCGGTCAGCGAGGTCTCGGGCGCAATCCACGCGGCCAGGCCCAGAGCGATAAAGGGAATGAGCCCAGCCAGGCCCAGCGCATAGGCGGGAAACTTCATCAGGCGATCTCCAGTACGAATGAACTTTGAGCCCGGATTGTCGCTGCCGCGAACTCGCATCGCGGTGCGCTGGCGCAAGAAATCGGTTCAGATACCGGCCGCATGCGCCTGCTGATCGGCGTGATAGCTGCTGCGCACCAACGCGCCGACGGCGGCGTGGGTGAACCCCATGGCCAGCGCTTCTCGCTCGAACATCGCGAAGGTGTCGGGGTGCACATAGCGCGCCACCGGCAGATGGTGGCCGGTGGGCGCGAGGTACTGGCCGATGGTGAGCATGTCGATGCCGTGCGCGCGCATGTCGCGCATCACATCGAGAATTTCATCGTCGGTTTCGCCCAGTCCCACCATCAGCCCGCTCTTGGTGGGAATGCCGGGATAACGCGCCTTGAAATCGGCCAGCAGTTTGAGCGAGTGGGCGTAATCGGCGCCGGGACGGGCTTGTTTGTAGAGGCGCGGCACGGTCTCCAAGTTGTGGTTCATCACATCGGGCAGCCCAGCGGCGAACAGATCGAGCGCCTTGTCGAGACGTCCGCGGAAATCGGGCACGAGCACTTCGATCTGCGTGGTGGGCGATAGCGCACGAGTCGTCTGGATGCAGTCGACGAAGTGTTGCGCGCCGCCGTCGCGCAGATCGTCCCGGTCCACGCTGGTGATGACCACATAGCGCAGCCGCATGGCCGCGATGGCCCGCGCCAGATTGCCGGGCTCTTCGGCGTCAAGCGGGTCGGGGCGGCCGTGACCGACGTCGCAGAAGGGGCAACGGCGGGTGCATTTGTCACCCATGATCATGAAGGTGGCCGTGCCCTTGCCGAAGCATTCGCCGATGTTGGGACAACTGGCTTCTTCGCACACGGTCACGAGTTTGTGCTCGCGCAACAGCCCTTTGATGGCGTAGAACTGCGACGAGGGCGCCGCGGCCTTGACGCGAATCCAGTCGGGCTTGCGCAGCGGCGCGTCGCCTGCGGGCACGATCTTGATGGGAATGCGGGCGGTCTTGGCCTGCCCTTTCTGTTTGATCGTAGGGTCGGCAAGCGGTGGGGTCGGCGAGGTCATGTGAAAGGGCGCGCTAGGGCGAAAAAACGCTCAAGGCCTCATGGTAGGCCCGCCGCCCTGCGTCTGCCAGAGCGCTGCGAATTCCTCGGCAAAGGCCGCGGCGACTTGTTCCACGGCGGCATTCGCGCCCTGACTGGCCATGTCGAGGGTGCGCAGCCCGGCGTAGCCGCAGGGGTTGATCCAGGTGAACGGTTGCAGGTCCATCGCCACATTGATGGCCACTCCGTGATAGGTGCAGCCGTTGCGCACCTTGAGCCCAAGGGCCGAGATCTTCTCGCCCGATGCGAGGTAGATGCCCGGCGCACCGGGGTGGCGCACGCCTTCGATGCTCCAACGCGCCAGGGTGCGGATCACCGCCTCCTCGATGCGCTGCACGGTTTCGCGCACCATCCAGCGGCGACGGCGAATGTCGAGCAGCAGATAGATCACCGCCTGGCCGGGGCCGTGGTAGGTGATCTGCCCGCCGCGGTCAGTCTGGACGACGGGAACACCGTGCGCATCGAGCAGATGCTCGGGCCGACCGGCCTGGCCCTGCGTGAACACGGGCGGATGCTCCACGCCCCAGAGCTGGTCGGGCGTCACCGCGTCGCGCGCATCGGTCAGCGCACGCATGGCTTGCCAGGTCGGCAGATAGTCCTGTCGGCCCAGCCATTGCCAATTCAAAACGTGCTCGGCAGTGAGTTCTGAGTGGTTGGAGTTCATGCTAAGGTTGCGCTCAGTTGCGGCATTCACACTATAAAAACAACAGGGAGACAGCCCAAGACCGGCACCGAACCGGCATCAAATCCTCCGTTCGTCTTGGCAGTTTGCTCGGCGCCGCGTGCGTCAGAGTTCTGGACTGCACGATTTGGATCCACTCTCAGGAATTGTCCTGTATCCGCATGAGTATCACTCCCCCCAGCCCTGTCAGCCGTGTGCGCGCAGGGCAGCAAATTCGCACCTTCCTGCGCGCCTGGGCCCGCGACCCCATGGGCGTGGCCGCCGTGCTGCCCTCGGGGCGGCAGCTCAGCCAGAAAATGCTCAAACCGCTTTCGCTGCTGCCCGAAAGCGATCCGTCCCAGCAGCGGGTGATCGAGCTCGGCGCGGGCACGGGCGCCTTCACCCGCGCGCTCATCGAGCACGGTTTGCACTGCGCCAATCTTTTGGTAGTGGAGCGCGACGCCTCGCTGCACGGTCTGCTGCGGCAGCGATTTCCTGAGCTGCAGCTGATCCAGGCTGATGCCTGCGCGCTGCGAACCGCAGCTCAGGCTTCGGGCTACCTGCTGGGCGGCCCGGCGGACGCGGTGATCAGCGGGCTGGGCCTGCTTTCCATGCCGCGTGCCACGCAACGCTCCATTCTGAACGAGGCGTTTTCCGTGCTGCGGCCCGGTGGTTGCTTTGTGCAGTTCACCTATGGTCATGCCAGCCCGGTTTCGCGCGCCTTGCGCGAAGAACTGGGACTGCAGGTGCGGCGCGCCGGGCTGGCCTGGCGCAACGCGCCGCCGGCCTCGGTTTTCGTTTATCAACGTGCTTTTACAGCCGCACACACCTTCAGCCCGCCGGACGCGACACAATAAGTTCTTTGCTCTGTCAGTCCATCGTCGGTGGATGCCCCAGATTTCAGGACGCTTGCCGTGGCCGGATTTTTCGTCTCCCTCATCATCTATCCCTTTGCCGTTTATGGCCTGCGGCGGTTTTTCACCGAACGCTTGGGGATGGAAAACAACATCGGATTTCTGGTGTTTCTGCTCGCCAGCGTGGTGAGCTGGCTGGCTGCAGAAGCCGTGGGACGGCTTTGATTCAGTCCGGCGCCGCAGGGTCGTCGATCTGGCTGGGCGAAAAACCCGACTTCGGCCCCAGCATCTGCGCGCGAATGGCCGGGTGCATGGCGCTGACCAGGCGCGACATTGACGTGAGTTTGTTCGAGGTGTCACGCAGATGCTCGGCCAGACGGCTGGCGATGCCCAGAGCGAGACGCGCCGCCGTTGCGGGATGCTCGACCAGCAGCCGCTCCAGCGCATCGCGGCTGAGTTCGGCCAGCGCCACATCGGAATAGGCCACGCAACTCGCGCTGCGCGGCGCATCGAGCAAGACGCCCATTTCCCCGAACATCTGCCCGGCCTTGGCGATGGAAACCACCAGACTGTCGCCCTGGTGCTGCGGCGCCTTCTCCACACTCACCTCGCCATACAGCAGCATCAGAATGGTGCCGTCGTGCGTGTCGTCATCCTGCTGAATGAAGCGCGTGCCTGCCTGCATCCAGCGCACCTGCATCTGGTTGGCGATGAGTACGGCGTCTTCCGCGGTCAGCCGGTGGCCGGGCTGACGCAGCAGCAGCTGTGCAATGCGCGGCGCCCAGGTGGCATGGACGGACTGTTGGGAAGGACGGCGATCGGGCATGGCGATGGATGGGGTTACGAATGCATGGTAGGCCCGGTGCACCTCATTCATATTGATATTTACAATATGTCGCTCCAAGGAGCGTTGCAGCGCCTGCCGCGAAGTGTGCGGCAGGGGTCAGGCTTGGGGTCTCAACGGCGCTCATCCCTTCTTCCCCCGCGCGGTGACGAAGGCTGACAACTGATCGAGATCCCATGTCCCAAGACGCAACCGCCCCCGCCCTGCCCCCGCTGCAACTCTCCGGCCTCGAGCCGCTCATCGTCGGCCCCGGCTCGCTGTTCGTCAACATCGGCGAGCGCACCAATGTGACGGGCTCCAAAGCCTTCGCCCGCATGATTCTCGCCGGGGAGTACGACAAGGCGCTGGCCGTGGCGCGTCAGCAGGTCGAGAACGGCGCGCAGATCATCGATGTCAATATGGACGAGGCCATGCTCGACAGCAAGGCCGCGATGGTGCGCTTTCTCAACCTCATGGCCAGCGAGCCCGACATCGCCCGCGTGCCGGTGATGATCGACAGTTCCAAGTGGAGCGTGATCGAGGCCGGGCTGCGCTGCGTGCAGGGCAAGGCCGTGGTGAACTCCATCTCCATGAAAGAGGGCGAGGCCGAGTTCATCCGCCAGGCGCGGCTGCTACGCCGCTATGGCGCGGCCACGGTGGTCATGGCGTTCGACGAGCAGGGGCAGGCCGATACCTTCGAGCGCAAGATCGACATCTGTGCGCGGGCCTATCGCATCCTGGTCGATCAGGTCGGGTTCCCGCCGGAAGACATCATCTTCGATCCGAACATTTTCGCCATCGCCACCGGCATCGAGGAGCACAACAACTACGCGGTCGATTTCATCAACGCCACGCGCTGGATCAAACAGAACCTGCCAGGCGCCAAGGTGTCGGGCGGCGTGTCCAACGTGAGTTTCAGCTTCCGCGGCAACGAGCCGGTGCGCGAAGCCATCCACACCGTGTTCCTGTATCACGCCATTCAGGCCGGGATGGATATGGGCATCGTCAACGCCGGGCAGATGGGCGTGTACGACGACCTCGATCCCGAGTTGCGCGAGCGCGTGGAAGACGTGGTGCTCAACCGCCGGCCCGACGCCACCGAGCGCCTGCTCGAAGTGGCCGAGGCGGTAAAAGGCGCGGCTAGGGACGACACCGCGCGCCTGGCCTGGCGCGAGCTGCCGGTGCACCAGCGCCTGAGCCACGCGCTGGTGCATGGCATTACCGACTTCATCGTCGACGACACCGAAGAGGTCTGGCAGGCCATCCGCGCCGAGGGCGGGCGGCCGCTGCACGTCATCGAAGGCCCGCTGATGGACGGCATGAACGTGGTCGGCGACTTGTTCGGCGCGGGCAAGATGTTCCTGCCGCAGGTGGTGAAAAGCGCACGGGTGATGAAGCAGGCCGTGGCGCATCTGCTGCCCTATATCGAAGCCGAGAAGCTGGAAATGCAGGCCGCGGGCTGCGACGTGCGCGCCAAGGGCAAGATCGTCATCGCCACGGTGAAGGGTGACGTGCACGACATCGGCAAGAACATCGTCACCGTGGTGCTCCAGTGCAACAACTTCGAAGTGGTGAACATGGGCGTGATGGTGCCCGCCAAGGACATTCTGGCGAAGGCGCGTGAAGAAGGCGCAGACATCATCGGGCTGTCCGGCCTCATCACCCCAAGCCTTGAAGAAATGCAGCATGTGGCCGCCGAGATGCAACGCGACGACTACTTCCGCAGCCGCAAGATGCCGCTGCTCATCGGCGGCGCCACCACCAGCCGGGTGCACACCGCGGTGAAAATCTCCCCGCATTACGAGGGGCCGGTGGTGTATGTACCCGACGCCTCGCGCAGCGTGGGCGTGGCGCAGAGCTTGCTGTCCGATCAGGCGGCGGCGTACATCGCCGAGATCGAGGCCGACTACGAAAAGGTGCGCATTCTGCACGCCAACAAGCGCGTCACCCCGCTGGTGCCGCTTGCCGCCGCCCGCGCCAACAAAAGCAAAATCGACTGGTCGGGCTACACGCCGCCGGCACCCAAGTTCATCGGGCGGCGGGTGTTTCGCAACTACGACCTGTCCGAGATCGCGGCCTGCATCGACTGGGCGCCGTTCTTCCAGACCTGGGATCTGGCGGGCAAGTTTCCCGACATCCTCACCGACGACATCGTGGGTGAGTCGGCGCGGCGTGTCTACAGCGACGCACAGCGCATGCTTAAGCGGCTGATCGAAGGCCGCTGGCTCACGGCCAATGCCGTCATCGGCCTGTGGCCGGCCAACAGTGTGAACGATGACGACATCGCCCTCTACACCGACGAGAGCCGCGGCAGCGAGCTGATGGTGTGGCATGGCCTGCGCCAGCAAACCGAGCGCCCGGTGGTCGATGGCGTGCCCCGCCCCAACCGCGCGCTGGCCGACTTCATTGCGCCCAAGGGCGTCGCGGCGGACTACATCGGCATGTTCGCCGTGACCGCCGGACTGGGGGTGGAAGCGAAAGAAAAAGCCTTCCTCGCCGACCTCGACGACTATTCCGCCATCATGCTCAAGTCGCTGGCGGACCGCTTGGCCGAGGCATTGGCCGAGCGCATGCACCAGCGCGTGCGCACCGAGTTCTGGGCCTATGCGCCCGATGAATCGCTGAGCAACGCCGAGTTGATCGCCGAGAAGTACCGGGGCATCCGCCCGGCCCCGGGTTATCCCGCCTGCCCTGAACACTCGGTGAAAGGGGAGATGTTCGCCGCGCTTCAGGCGCAGGACATCGGCATGTCGCTAACCGAGAGCTGGGCCATGCTGCCCGCGGCCAGCGTGAGCGGCTTTTATTTCGCCCACCCGGAAGCGCAATACTTCAACGTCGGCGCGGTGGGTGAAGATCAGAAGGCCGATTGGGAACACAGAGCCGGTCGACCGTTGGAGTCGGTGGCGATTCAGGCGCTGGAGCCTGCCAAGGTCTGAATCGCGTTGCGCATCGTGTTGTTGCACCGAGTTGCCGCGGCGCAGTCCAGCGACTCTTTTGGCACGTTGTCGCCGTTCTCGGCCAGTTTTTGCAGCACGGTCTTGTGCGTCAGCCACACAGATCGGTACGTCAAATGACAGGCTGTAGCGGGAGACCGTGACACGAACTCCTCTGCATCACGGTCGCCCCAAAAAAGACCTTTCTGGCAGAGCAAGGCCATAGGCAATGCAAGAAAAAAACCGGCGAAAAGCCGGTTTTTTCAATGATGCTGCTCAGTGCGCCGCAGAGGCGCCGCCGCCGGGCGGATGCGCCAGCGGGTCATTCGTCTCAGCCTCGCGCAGCGCCTGGGCGCGGGCCTCGTGGCTATGGTCGGCGCCGAGCAGCATGTACATCGCAGGCACGACGAACAGCGTGAACAGGGTGCCGATAGACAGGCCAGTGGCGATCACGAGGCCCATGTTGAAACGGCTGACCGCACCCGCTCCGCTGGCAAAAATCAGCGGCATCACGCCGAGCACCATGGCGGCGGTGGTCATCAGAATCGGGCGCAGACGCATGCCTGCGGCGTGTTCGATGGCTTCGCGTTTACTTCGGCCGGCGCGTTGCAGGTTGTTGGCAAACTCGACGATGAGAATGCCGTGCTTGGAGATCAAGCCGATCAGCGTCACCAGTCCGACCTCGGTGTAGATGTTGAGGGTGGCGTGGCCGATGCCCAGGTTGATGAACAGCAGCGCGCCAGAGATCGCCATGGGCACCGACACCAGAATGATGACCGGATCGCGGAAGCTCTCGAACTGCGCCGACAGCGCCAGGAAAATGATGATCATGGCGAAGCCGAAGGTCAGCACCAGCCCGCCGGTTTCTTGCTCAAACTGCCGCGACGGCCCGGCGAAGTCGTAGCTGTAGCCGACCGGCAGGGTGCGCTTGGCGAGCGTCACCAGATCGTCCAGCGCCTGCCCCTGGGCGATGGTGGGCAGGGAAACGCCCTGAATGGTGGCCGAGTTGAGCTGCTGGAAGTGGTTGATGGTTTCGGGCTGCACACTCGAGGTCAGGTGCACGACGGTGGACAGCGGCACCATCGCTCCGCTGGCGGTGCGGATGTAATAGTTCTCCAACTGGCTGGCATTGAGGCGGTACTTTTGCGCGACCTGCGGAATGACCTTGTAAGAGCGTCCGTCGAGCTCGAAAAAGTTGACATAACCGCCGCCGAGCATGGCCGACATCGCCGAGCCGATGTCCTGCATGGTCAGGCCGAGTTGTGCGGCCATATTGCGGTCGATGTGCAGGCGGGTCTGTGGCAGATCGATGCGCAGGTCAGACTGCAGGAAGATGAACTTGCCGGATTTCAGCGCGTCTTGCAGGAATTTCTGCGACACCTCGTAGAGTTTGTCCGCCGGTTCGGTGGTGGTGATGACGAACTGGATGGGCAGGCCGCGCGAGCCCGGCAGCGGCGGCGGCTGGAACACGGCGATCTGGCTGCCGGCGATGTGATTGAGCTTTTGCTGTAGCTCGGGCTGCATCTGCGTGGCCGTGCGGGTGCGCTCGTTCCAGGGTTTGAGCACCATGCCGCCGATCACCTGACTGGGGGTGTTGAGCTGGAACACATGGTCGGTTTCGGGGAAGGTCTTGAACACGTCATAGACCTGCTTGGCATAGAGCGCGCGCTGGTCGAGCGTGGCCGTCGGGCTGTTGAACGACACGGCGATGAGCACGCCCTGGTCTTCCTGCGGCGCCAGCTCCGACATGGAGGTGGAGTAAAGGAAGTAAATGGAACCCAGAATGATCACGGCCATCACCGCCGTCACCGGCAGAAAGTTGAGCGAGCCGTGCAGGGTGCGCTCGTAGCGGTTGTGCAGCCGGTCGAAGCTGTGGTCGAGGAACAGCACCAGCCGGTCTTGCCAGCTATGGCTCTGCGGATCGGGCGCCTTGAGCAGCTTGGAGCACATCATGGGCGACAGCGTCAGCGCGATGATGGCCGAGATCACCACGGTGCCCACCAGGGTGAAGGCAAACTCGGTGAACAGCGCGCCGGTGAGGCCACCCATGAAACCGATGGGCACATACACCGCCACGAGCACGATGGTCATGGCGATGATGGGGTTGGCCAGTTCACGCGCGGCGCGCACGGCGGCGTCATGCCGCGACATGCCTTCTTCGAGGTGACGGCTGATGTTCTCGACCACGATGATGGCGTCGTCCACCACCAGTCCGATGGCCAGCACGATGGATAGCAGGGTGAGCAGGTTGATCGAATAGCCCAGCGCCAGCATGATGGTGAAGGTGCCCACGATCGACAGCGGGATGGCCACCAGCGGAATGATGACCGAGCGCAGCGAACCGAGGAAGATGAACACCACGGCGGTGACGATGAGCACGGCTTCGACCAGCGTCTTGATCACCTCGTCGATGGAGGAGGTGACGAACTTGGTCGAGTCATAGACGATCTGCCCCTTCAATCCGGCGGGCAATTGCTGCTGAATATCGGGGAAGACCTTGCGCACGCGGGCCACGACGTCGAGCAGATTGGCGCCGGGCGCCACCTGAATGCCGACAAACACAGATCGGAAGAGCGTCGTGTAGGGAAAGAGTGTAGATCTCGGTGGTC
>CALBRU010000032.1 GCA_937927695.1 uncultured Thiomonas sp.
CTCGTGGTCATCAGCCACAACTGGGATGAGTTGCGCCGCCTGATGTGGAATTACGTCGGCATCGTGCGCACCGACAAGCGGCTGGAGCGCGCCGCTCACCGCATTGCCCTGCTGCAGACCGAGGTCGAGGAGTTTTACGCCAATTTCCGCGTCACCCGCGACCTGCTGGAACTGCGCAATCTGCTGCAGGTGGCCGCGCTCATCGTGCGCTCGGCGCAGTTGCGGCACGAAAGCCGCGGCCTGCATTACAGCCTCGACTGGCCGCAGACCGCCGCGCCCGCAGCGCCCACTATCCTCGTGCCCTGAACTCCCATGCCCGCACCGCACGCCCTTCCAGACGTCGCCACCGTCAGCGCCCTGCTGCGCAACGCCGCGCGTGCGGAAATCCTGCCCCGCGCGCAATCCCCCGATCCGCGCCTGAAGGCCGATGGCACCTGGATCACCGATGCCGATCTGGCGATGCAGACCCGGGTGCAGCGCGAACTCGCCGCCCTGTGGCCGCTCATCCCCCTGCTGGGCGAGGAAATGACGGCCGAAACCCAGCAGCGCCTCATGGCCGAAGAAGCCGCCTCGCCTGACGGCCCCGGCCTGTGGGTGCTCGACCCGCTCGACGGCACCAGCAACTTCTCCGCCGGGCTACCCGTGTTTGGCCCCTCGCTGGCGTGGATACAGGGCGGCCGGGTTCGGCTGGGCGTCGTCGTCGATGTCATGCGCGACGAAGTCTTCAGCGCCGCCCTGGGCGCCGGCGCGTTTCTCAACGGCCAGCCCTTGCGCGTACCCGCCACACAAGTGCCGCTATCCAAGACCATCGCCTGCATCGATTTCAAGCGGCTTTCAGCCCCGCTGGCCACGCAGTTGGCGATGCGCCCACCCTACAGCTCGCAACGCTCCATTGGCTCTGTGGCGCTCGACTGGTGCTGGGTCGCCGCAGGGCGCTTTCACCTCTACCTGCACGGCAGCCAGGGCCTGTGGGACTACGCCGCAGGCAGCCTCATCCTCAGCGAAGCCGGTGGCCACGGCCAGACCTTGGCAGGCGAAGCCGTGTTCAACAACACGCTGGAAAAACGCTCGGCCGTGTGCGCGGGCGACGCCGGGCTGTTTGTGCAGTGGACGCAGTGGCTGGCCGCGAACGACAGTGCGCCTCGTTGAACGTTGCGCTTGCACAAATTAAACGCGACGCGTGCGCACATGAGAGGCGAAGCGCAAAACAGCCGGGGTCGGGTCTGGCCTTGTAGCATCCGATCGATCATGTACCCGCTTTTCACTGTCCCAGCGCCGCGCCGAAGACTTTGCTCAGGAGCTTGCTGCCGGTGCCCACTGGATCGGTGCGGATGGCTTTTTCCTGCTCGCCGATGGCCTGGTACAGGCGGTTGAGCGCCTCTTGGGTGACGTACTGCTGAATGCTGGCCTGATCGGCCTTGACGAGGCCGAACTGCGCGGCCTGTCCGGCGAAGCGGTTGTAGGTCTGGGCGAGACCGACCTTGTCGGTGGCCTTGGCGACGATGGGCAGGAATTTTTGCGTCAGGGGCGCTTCGGTCTTGCGTTTGAAGTAATCGGTCGCGGCTTCGTCGCCCCCGGTGAGGATGCCCTTGGCGTCTTGCACCGACATGCCTTTCACTGCATCCACCAGCAAGGTCTTGGCTTCGGGCACAGCGGCTTCGGCGGCGCGGTTGATGGCCAGATCGAGTTGGTCGGCCTGAGCGCCCATGCCGGCCATGCGCATCAGGCCGCTGGCCTTCTCGATGGCGGGCGGAAGGGGAATGCGCCACTTGGCGTTGCCATAGAAGCCGTTTTCGCGGCCCAGCTCTTTCACCGCGATGTCCGCGCCGCGTGCCAGTGCGGTCTTCAGCCCCTGATCGACTTCGCCGTTGCTCAGCGCAGCCACCGCAGCGTTCACCGCGCCCGAAGATGCCCCGCCACCCTGCTCGGCCGAGTTCGGTTGCGCGGCTTGCTGCGCAGGCGCCTGCGCCGTTCCCAGCGCGCCGCTGAGCTGGTTGGTCAGATTGCCGAGATCGAAGGCCATCGCAGGCAGTGGCGCGGCGAGCGCCAACACGGCGGCAAGGGAAAGAGGCAAAGCCAGGGGGCGAGATTTCATCGCGTTCTCCGGTGGGTCAGCGTTGTGGATCGGGGGTGGCGCGCAGCACTTCGTCGAGGGTGGTGACGCCTTCGGCCACCTTGATGGCACCAGCCAGGCGCAGCGGCTTCATGCCGTCTTTGATGGCCTGCGCGCGCAGCGGACCGAGCTCGGGGCTGCGCACCAGCAGCGCCTTGAGCGCCTCGCTGCAACTG
>CALBRU010000033.1 GCA_937927695.1 uncultured Thiomonas sp.
GCGACACCGCGACATGCTGCGCACCGATACGGCGGAAGTTGATGCCCCGCTTCAGCGCGGCGGCGTGCACCTCTTCAGTGCGCGCGCCGGTGTGCACCGTCAGGGTGTCGAAGAACTGGGCGTTGAGCACCGGCAGGCCGATCTGCTCCAGCCCCTGCGCCAGCAACACGGTATAGGCATGCACCCGCTGAGCGATACGCCTGAGCCCCTCGGGGCCGTGATAGACCGCGTACATGCTGGCCAGCACCGCGGGCAGTACCTGGGCGGTGCAGATATTGCTGGTGGCCTTTTCGCGGCGGATGTGCTGCTCGCGGGTTTGCAGCGCCAGACGGTAAGCCGGTTGTCCATGTGCGTCCTGGCTCACGCCGACGAGGCGGCCGGGCATCGAGCGCTTGAGCGCATCGCGTACGGCCAGATAACCCGCATGCGGGCCGCCAAACCCCAGCGGCAGGCCGAAACGCTGGGTCGTGCCGCAGGCGATGTCGGCGCCGAGTTCACCCGGCGACATCAGCAGGGTCAGCGCCAGCAGGTCTGCCGCCACCACGACCAGCACGCCTTTGGCCTTGAGCGCGACGATGCGCTCGCGGTCATCGCGCACCGTGCCATCCACGCCGGGATACTGCAGCAGCACGCCGAAATACTCACCTTCCAGCGCCTCGTCCACCGCGCCGGTGACGACCTCGATGTCCAGCGGAGCCGCACGGGTGTGCAGCACTTCGAGGGTTTGCGGCAGCACATCGTCAGCGACAAAAAAGCGCTGCGATTTGGAGGGCGACTTGCTCGAACGCAGCGCCAGGGTCATGGCCTCGGCGGCGGCGGTGGCCTCGTCGAGCATGGACGCGCCCGCCACGTCCATGCCGGTGAGATCGGCCACCAGGGTCTGGAAGTTGAGCAGCGCCTCCAGCCGCCCCTGGCTGATTTCCGGCTGATACGGCGTATACGCGGTGTACCAGGCGGGGTTTTCCAGCACATTGCGCCCAATGACGCCGGGCATCAGGGCGTTGTAGTAGCCCTGGCCGATATAGCTGCGCATCACCCGGTTACCGCTGGCGATGCCGCGCAACTCGCTCAGCGCCTGAGCTTCGTCGATGGCCGCCGGCAAATCGAACGCCTGCTTGCGACGGATGGCTGCGGGAATCACCGCGCTCATCAAACCCGACAAATCTTCAGCGCCCAGCGCCGACAGCATTTGCTGCTGCTCTGCCGTGTCGGGGCCGATGTGACGGCGCTGGAAGGCCTGCGCATCCTCAAGATCGTGCAGCGCGGGTTGGGTGGACATCAACATGCGTATCTCCGAAAAGGCAGGTGTGCTCAGGCGTTCTTGAGTAGTTCGGCGTAGGCGGCTTCGTCCATGAGGCCGTCGAGCTGGCTCGGATCAGACAGCTTGATGCGAAAAAACCAACCGCTGTCCTGCGGATCGGTGTTGGCGAGCGACGGATCGGCGCGCAGCGTCTCATTGACCTCGGTCACTTCGCCCGAGACCGGGCTGAATACGTCGGCCGCGGCCTTCACCGACTCGACCACGCCCACGGTGTCGTGCGCGGCGTAGGTCTTGCCCACTTCGGGCAGATCGACGAACACCACGTCGCCCAGCGCATCTTGCGCATGCGGGGTGATGCCCACGGTGGCGACGCCATTGGCATCGACGCGAATCCATTCATGGTCGGGGGTGAATTTCAGGCTCATGGAAAACTCCGGATATCAAAAAAGAAATCAAATTAAACGCGGCAAAGCATCAAGGCTGCAATCGCGCCATCAACCACGCCAATAGCGGTGCGGCACAAACGGCATGGGTTGCAACTGCATGGGCACGGCGCGGCCGCGCACCTGGGCGTACAGCGTGCCTGCGGGAACGGCAAACTCGGCGGCGACATAGGCCATCGCCACGGGGCCGCCCGCGCTCGGCGCAAAGCTGCCGCTGCTCACCCGGCCCGCAGCGCGACCATCGGCGGCCAGCAGCTCCGTACCCTCTCGCACCGGAGTGCGATCCAGACCGATGAGGCCGATGCGGCGCCGGGGCGCAAGGGCCGGATTGTCGATCTGCGCCAGTATGACTTCGGCGCCCGGAAATCCTCCGGCGCGCGCGCCACCGTGGCGCCGCACCTTCTGAATCGCCCAGGTCAGCCCCGCCTCGACCGGCGTGGTCGAGGTGTCGATATCGTGACCGTAGAGACAGAGCCCGGCTTCGAGCCGCAAGGTGTCGCGCGCGCCCAGACCGATGGGCTCCACCTCGGGCAGGGAAAGCAGCAAACGCGCAAGCCGCTGCGCATCGGCGGCGGCCACAGAAATTTCCAGCCCGTCTTCACCGGTGTAGCCACTGCGTGTGGCGAAAATGCGAATCGCCCCGCCCTCGGCCGGCACATCCATCCAGCGACCTGTCATGAACACCAGGCCGGCCGCCTCGGGCACCAGACGGGCGAAGGTCTGCACGGCTTGCGGCCCCTGCAGCGCCAGCAAGGCCTGCTCGGGCATGGGCACAACCTCGCAGCGATCAGAAAGCGTCTGCAGCAAGGCGACATCCTGCGCCTTGCAGGCGGCATTGACGATGAGGAACAGCTCTTGCCCCGCTCCATCGGCACGCTGACGCGGAATCACCATCAGATCGTCGAGCACGCCGCCCTGCACATTGGTGAACAAGGCGTAGCGCTGCTTGCCCTCGGGCAGCCCCTGGATGTCCATGGGCACCAGGGTTTCGAGCGCCGCAGCGGCGCCTGCGCCGCGCAGCGCCACTTGCCCCATATGCGAAATATCGAACAGCCCCGCGCTTTGCCGGGTATGCAGGTGCTCGGCCAGGATGCCCTTCGGATATTGCACCGGCATGGCATAACCGGCGAACGGCACCATGCGCGCACCGAGTTCAAGGTGCAGGGCGTTCAGGGGAGTCAAAATCAGTTCGGAAGCTGCGGAGTGGGACACGTCGTTTCTCGCGGGGGGTAAGACGCCTAAAGGCGCCAATGCCGCCGCATCTCTTGCCATCGCGGCGCAAGACACAGCACTCAACCCCTCGCTGTCCCGGGTACCTGAGAGATTGATCCGGCGAACCCGAGTTGCCAGACTTGCCCCTTCGGTGAGCGCTCAATTTCAGCGCCACTCTCCAGTGAGGAACACCTTGCGGTGTGGTCAGTCCTTTTGCCTGAGCGGTACACCCGGTAAGGGCTTACGCCTTCGGCGGCCGCACGACATTGCAGCGCTCTCCTGACCAGAGCCAGTGTATCGCAGCCCGGCAAAGGCTTGCGCGGATTATTTTTTTCGGCGCTCTGCGCCGCCCAGTCCCAGGCTTTCACGATACTTTTGCCGTCTAGCCTGCTGCCGATCGGCCATGTCGCCCATGGCCCGTTTTTTCGAGATCCCGAACATGGGGTCGATGATCTCCCACCAGATGAACGCTAGCGCCAAGGGCAGGAGCACCCACCACCAAGACCAAGCCGCCACGGGCCCGATACTCAGCAGTTTGAGGACGATAAAGATCAGACCCAGAATGACAAACGCCATGACAGTGCACCCATGAGAGGAAATAGCGACAAGATACAAAAGGAAACACCGATTTGCACTGCGCGTGTTGCGTGAAATCAATCTGAAATGACACCTGAGCAATTCTCGCTGACTTCTTGCGCTGCGCGTCAACCGAATTGATTAAGATGCGTTACTTGGCTGTACCTGTTTTGTTTAACTCTACTGGAGGACTGGAATGAAAAAAGCTGTTTTCGCTGCTGCCCTGGCCGCTGCCGCCACCATGACCATGTCATCGGCTTTCGCCGCTGAAGACATGCTGGCTCTGGCCAAATCGAAGAACTGCCTGGCTTGCCACGCAGTGGACAAAAAACTGGTTGGCCCGTCCTACCAGGAAGTCGCCGCCAAATACGCTGGCAAGCCGGGTGCGGTTGACACCCTGAGCAAGGCTATCCTGCACGGCGTGTCTGGCGTGTGGGGCCCGGTGCCCATGCCCGCCAACCCGCAAGTCACCCCCGCCCAAGCCAAGCAACTGGCCGAGTGGGTTCTGACGCTGAAGAAGTAATTCATACGCAGCTTCATAGGTGACACCCGCAGCACCTAGTGTTGCCTTGAAGGGCGTAGGTCGACAGGTCTACGCTGCCGAAACGCCGAGATACCGCAAGGTCTCTCGGCTTTTTTATGCGCGTCTGCCAGAGACGTAGCCGGACGTAAAAAAGCGCCCCGAAGGGCGCTTGGGTTTGATGGACCGCTGCCGCAACAGACGGTCTGCTCGCACCGGGTTTACTGCACGGCAACCACACTCTTCTTACCGTCTTTGTCGAACGTCGAGATGGTGATGGTTGCATCCACCAACTCACCGGTCTTGGTGAAGTGGATATCTTTCTTGGTCACGCCGTTGTAGTCGATGTTCTGGATGAAGGGCAGGTACTTCTTCGGATCGACCGACTTGGCTTTCATCATCGCATGCGCCAGCACCATAGTGCCGTCATACGAGTAAGGCGAATAAAGCTGGAACGCGCTGGCACCAAACTCGGCGTCATAGCGCTTCTTCCAGGCTTCGCCGCCCGGCATCTGGCTCAGCGGCGAGCCGCCTTCGGCGCAGGTGACGCCAGCAACGGCTTCACCCGCGAGCTTGCCCAGCTCCGGTGCGCAGATGCCATCGCCGCCCATCAGCGTGGCCTTGATGCCCAGTTGGCGCATTTGGCGAACCAGCGGGCCGGCCTGGGGATACATGCCGCCGTAGAAAATGATGTCCGGCTGCGAAGCCTTGATCTTGGTCAGAATGGCGGAGAAGTCGGTGGCTTTATCGTTGGTGTACTCGCGATCAACCAGTTTCATGCCGTCCTTCTGGGCCGTCTTGGCGAACACATCGGCCACACCCTGACCATAGGCGGTACGGTCGTCGATCACGGCGACGGTCTTGGCTTTCAGCGTGTTCTTGGCATAGTTGGCCAGACCCGAGCCCAGCGCGCTGTCGTTGGCGATGATGCGGAAGAAGGTCTTGAAGCCTTGTTGCGAAATCTTGGGATCGGTGGATGAAGGGGTGATGTTGGGGATGCCGGCGTTGTTGTAAATGCGCGAAGCGGGGAAGGTGCAGCCGGAGTTCAAGTGGCCGACGACGCCATTGACCTTTTCATCAACGAATTTTTGCGCCACGGTGGTGGCTTGTTTCGGATCGGCTTGGTCGTCCTGGGCATCGACTTTCCACTCGACCTTTTTGCCGCCAATGACGATGTTCTGCGCGTTCAGATCTTTGATGGCCATTTTTACGCCGTTGGCGTTGTCTTGGCCGAAGCTGGCCTGCGGGCCAGACAGGGGGGATGCGCTACCGATGGTGACGGTAATGGTGTCCGCAGCGTAGGCGGTGCCAATGGCCATGGACAGGGCCAGCAGCGGAGCGACGTATTTCAGTTTCATGAATGAGCCTCCAATAGGAAAGACATGTGTTGTGTTGTGAAGTCAGCTTGAATCTGACAGGGCGATACATTAACCGAGTTACAGAATTTTGAACAGATCGCCTTTACCAACACTAGCAAGCAATGTGCCTGCTGGCGTTTGGGTTGACTGCCTGGCAAAACTATTTCAGTTCAAACGGTTTCAAGCTTGCTTCAACGCCTCGGCGAGTGAGGCGTGCAGGGTTGGCTTGAGGGTGTCGAACAGTCTGGCGGCAAGTTGGGGAGCCATCGCATCCAGCTCGGCATAAACCAGCTCCAACAATTGCTGCTGTAGCCCGGGTGCGATGCGCAGCCAGAGTTCGTCGAGGTCGATAGTGGGCGCCTCCAGCAACGGAACCTCAGCAGACTGTGCAAGCTCGGGGCCGCGATAGACCGCCTGCGCATAGGCCGAGGGCTGGACTGCAAACGGGGGTTCGACGATGTCTTCCTCGATCACGGCATCCTCAGGTTCCAGACGCTCGGTGAGCACGGGCAGGAAGACAGGGTTAGGCGGCACAGAATTCATGATCGGGACGGGATGATGGTGGGATCGAACCCGGCCGCCCGATAAGCTCTCAGGCGTTCGCGGGCGGCGGGCTTGTCGGGCCCGTTTTCACTGACGAGTTCGATCACTCGCTCCAGAGACTCCCAGCCGGTCACTAGATCGGGGCCGAGATTCACCAGCGCAGTCACCCGCCCAGCCCGGGGCAGATCGGGCTGAGGCGCCAGGATGACCGGCGTCTTGTCGGCGAGCGGGTCGTCCTGCCAGACATGCGGAACGAAACTGCCGGGCTGAAAAGTCCACAACAAGGGATCGAGTTCGCTCAACCACGGCTCGGGCGCGGCCACCAGCACGCGAGCGCCGCGCTGCGTGGCCGAGCGCAGCAGCCCGCAGCAATAGCGCAGCGGGTCGGGCAGGTTCACACGAAACTCGACCGAGCAGGGCATGATGGCGCGCGACGGCGGGTTGCCGGACAACGTTTATTGCGCCTGCGAAAGCAGGTAGCGCACCAGCAGCGGCACGGGTCGGCCCGTCGCCCCTTTGTTGGCGCCGCTGTTCCAGGCCGTACCCGCGATGTCGAGGTGCGCCCAGCGGTAGTCTTTCGCGAAACGCCACAGGAAGCAGGCTGCGGTGATGGCGCCAGCGGGCCGCCCGCCGATGTTGGCCACGTCGGCGAAATTACTCTTGAGCGCATCGGCGTAGTCGGTCTCAAGCGGCAGGCGCCAACAGGGATCGAGCGTGGCGCGCCCGGCTTCGAGCAGAGCGTTGGCCAGAGCGTCGTCCGCGGTGAACAGGCCACTGTTGACCTTGCCCAGCGCAATCACGCAGGCTCCGGTGAGCGTGGCGATGTCCACCACCGACTGCGGTTTGTAGCGTGCGGCGTAGGTCAACGCGTCGCAGAGGATGAGGCGGCCTTCGGCGTCGGTGTTGAGAATTTCGATGGTCTGACCCGACATGCTGGTGACCACATCACCGGGCTTGACCGCGCCGCCGTCGGGCATGTTCTCTGTGGCGGCGATCAGGCCGACCACGTTGATCTTGGGTTTGATGCGGGCAATGGCCTCGAACGCGCCCAGCACCGAGGCCGCCCCGGACATGTCGAACTTCATTTCGTCCATCTCGGCGCCAGGCTTGAGCGAAATGCCGCCGGTGTCAAACGTCACGCCCTTGCCGACGAGCACATGCGGCGCATCTTTCTTGCCCGCGCCGCGATATTCCAGCACGATGAACCGGGGCGGCTGCACCGAACCCTGCGCCACGGCCAGAAACGAACCCATGCCGAGCTTTTCCATTTCCGGACGCCCGAGCACCTTGCAGTCCAGCCCGTGGAACTTGGCCATCTTTTTCGCCATTTCAGCGAGATAGGTAGGCGTGCAGTAATTGGCCGGCAGATTGGCGAGTTCGCGCGTGAGGCGCACGCCGATGGCAACCGACTCGGCCTGCTGCAGGGCGGCTTTCGCCGAAGCCGGCACGGCATCGCCCCCCACGGCGCAGAGCTGAACGGTTTCGAGCGCAGGGGAGTCGGCGTCTTCGACGTTACGCGTCGCATCGAAGCGGTAAAACACTTCGGAGAACACCGTGGGCGTGAGTTCGGCCAGGGTATCCAGGCCATTGACCGACAGCAGATGCGCCTGCTTGACCGGCAAGGTCTTGAGCATCTGGGCGGCGGCCTGCAGCGCCTTTTTCCAGTCGCGCAATTCCGGCTTGGCTGCCAGCCCCACGAGCAGCAGACGCCGCGCCGCGACTGCGGTGGGCCGGTGCAGTGATAGAACGCTGCCAGGCTTGGCCTTGAAATCGCCATCCACGGCCAGTTGGGCGATCAGGTTGTCGAGTGCGTCCGCATCATTCAGACCGCTGGCGCCACGGCCCTCGGGCACGAAGACCACCAGGGCATCGGTTTTGGTCTGAAGCGGCTTTTTGACGGCAGATATACTGAATTTCATGTTCAGGGTTCCTGAGTGAGTGTGGCTGCATTATTCCATCGCGCTTCGCTTTACGCCCCCCAGCGGCCCGCCGCCCTCATCGTCCCTGCCGCCAGTTTTCTTCATGCTCCTCGATTTGACCCTGCGCCGTGAAATGAGCCGCAATTTCGGTGGCGCATTCACCGTGCTGTTCACCGTGGTCATCACCCTGATGCTCATTCGCATTCTGGGTCAGGCATCCGATGGTCAAGCCAGCCCGCAGGATGTGTTTTTGCTCATCGGCCTGACCGCGCTGAGCTATTTGCAGATCGTCATCACCCTGTCGCTTTTTCTGGCGGTGCTGCTCACTTTCACCCGCATGTGGCTCGGTTCAGAAATGACCATCTGGCGCACCACCGGGGTGGGGAGGCTGCGGTTGATGGTCAGCGTGCTGCGCTTTTCGTGGCCCATTCTGTTGTTGATCGCCGCACTCACCTTGTTTGCCTGGCCCTGGGCCAACCAGCAGTCCACGGCGTTGCGCATTCGCTTCGAGCAGCGCTCCGACATTTCGCGCGTGGCGCCGGGGCAGTTCCGCGAGTCGGCTTCGGGCAAGCGGGTGTTTTTCATCGACAAGGGCGCGCAGGCCGGGGGGGTGGCGCACGACATCTTCATACGCGATGACACCTCGGGCCAGACGGTGCTGATCACGGCGCGCTCGGCGCAGGTGCAGCGCATCGATGGTCAGCCCTTTCTGGTGCTGAGCAACGGCAACCGCTACGCGCATACGCCGGGGCAGGCCAACTACACCATCACCTCCTTCGATTCGCTGGACATGAGGCTCGATGCCACCACCGGCCTGAGCAATGTGGCAGACAACAAGACCGGGCCGGTCAACTGGCTCACACAGCCCAACCGCAACGTGCCCACCGAGTATCTGTTCAACCCGGCCATTCCCAACTGGCTGGGCGAACTGTCGTGGCGGCTGGGCGTGCCGTTGTCTGCGGCCCTGCTGGCCTTGATGGCGCTGCCACTGGCCTCGGGTTCGGTGCGGACCGGACGCGCGGGCAGCCTGATCAGCGCCATTCTGGTTTATCTGATTTATTTCAATCTGCTCAATGTGCTGCAAGGCTGGATCAGCGAAGGCCGCGTGGGATTTACCAGCGGCTTCCTGCTGGTGCATGGCGGCGCGGTACTGTTCCTGTTGTTGCTGCTGATGCGGGGCAACGGCTGGCTGCACCGCCTGTGGCCAGGCCGCGCACGATCCGGGGCACACGCCTGATGCGCACGGTACGCCGCTTTCTGCTGCTGCATGTGCTCAGCGCCGTGGGTCTGGTGACCCTGGCTTTTCTTGCGCTGCTGTTTTTCATCGACATGCTCAATGACCTGAGCAATCTGGGCAAACCGGGTTTCAGCCTGAGCGGCACTCTGCTGCATGTTGCGCTGAGCATGCCCAGCCGCGCCTATGAAGTCTTGCCCATCGCCACGCTTGTGGGTGGCGTGTTCGCGCTGGCCTCTTTGGCCGCGAGCAGCGAGTTCACCATTTTGCGAATTTCGGGACTGAGCCCGCGCGCGGCGCTGGGTTTGCTGCTGCAACTGGCCGCAGCGCTAGTGGTCACCTTGTTCCTGCTCGGTGAGTGGCTTGCCCCGGCAGCCGGGCAACTGTCGACGCGCGTGCAGGCCGGGGGAGGGTCAGGCATCGGCACCCAACTGGCTTCGGGCGTCTGGCTGCGCAACGATTCAGACCGAAGCGGCAATCAGACCGTCAACATCAAAGCCATCAACACCCGAGGCGACCTCACCGACATCCACATCTATGTGCTCAATGCCCAGGCGCAGATTACTGCCGAGTTGCATGCCCCAAACGGCCTATATGAAGGCGGCGGAGTCTGGATGCTGCACAACGTCGCCCGCACCGAACTCCCGCAACAGACCGGCGCCGCCGTGAAAGTGACCCAGTTGCCGAGCTATCGTTGGCAGACCTCGCTCTCGCCCAGCGTGCTCGGGGTGCTGCTGCTATCGCCCGACAAGATGTCGGCCATCGATCTGTGGCGTTACATCCAGCATTTGCGCGCCAATCATCAGGCGGCCGAACGCTATGAGATCCAGCTGTGGAAAAAGCTGTTCTATCCCTTCAGCGCCGTGGTGATGTTGCTCCTCGCCCTGCCCTTTGCTTACCTGCATACGCGCTCGAAAGGCATCAGCGGCAAAGTGCTCGCGGGCATCGTGCTGGGAATCGCGTTCATCCTGCTCAACACCCTGTTTTCCAGCCTGGGCATTTTGGGAACGTGGCCGCCGGCCATCACGGCGGCCATGCCCATGCTGTTGTTTGGCGGACTGGGGCTGATCGTGTTTGCCTGGCAGGTGCGGTTCCGCTGAACCGGACGGACAAAGATTGCGATGAACCTGCACCAATTCCGTTTTCTGCAAGAGGCTGTGCGCCGCAAGCTCAACCTCACCGAGGCGGCGCGGGCGCTGCATACCTCGCAGCCCGGCGTGTCCAAGGCCATCATCGAGCTGGAGAGCGAGCTGGGGGTGGAAATTTTCAGCCGCCACGGCAAGCGCATCCGCAAACTCACCGAGCCGGGCGTCGAGGTGCTGCGCAGTGTGGACATCATCCTGCGCGAAGTCGCCAACCTCAAGCGCATCGGACAAGACTACGCCGCGCGCGACGCGGGCCAGCTCACGGTGGCCGCCACGCACACCCAGGCCCGTTACAAGCTGCCCTGGGTGATCGCCGAGTTCCGCCGGCGCATGCCCGCCGTGCAGGTGCAACTATTGCAGGGCACGCCCGACCAAGTGGCGCAGGCCGTGCGCGAAGAGCGCGCCGATCTGGGGCTGGCCAGCGAGTCGCTGCAAGATTCGCCCGACCTGCTCACCCTGCCCTGCTACAGCTGGCAGCATCTGGCTGTCGTGCCGCACGGGCACCCCTTGTGTGATCGTGCCGAGCTCACCCTGGCCGAACTGGCCACCTATCCGCTGGTGACCTACGAGCCCACCTTTGCCGGACGCCGCCAGATCGATGCCGCCTTCGCCCATGCCAACCTGCAACCGCAGATCGTGCTCGAAGCGCTCGATTCCGACGTGCTCAAAACCTATGTCGAACTGGGGCTGGGCGTGGGGCTGATCGCAGAAATGGCCATCTCGGCTGAACGTGACACCGCACTGCGCGCGCTTCCCGCCGGCCATCTGTTCGGCCAGCAGCTCACGCGCGTGGCGTTCAAGCGCGGCGTGCTGCAACGCAGTTTCGTGCCCCTGTTCACAGAGCTGATCTCGCCCCGCCTGCCGCGCAAACTGGTGGAACAAACCCTGCGTGGCGAGCTGGACGGGCAAGACGTGTTTTCCATCTGATCGCCGCTGTCCCCCATGTCGCCCCAAACTCACCAAACGCCCCGCATTGCCTCGCGCCTGCCGCAAGTGGGCACCACCATCTTCACCGTCATGTCGGCTCTGGCGCAGGAGCATGGCGCCATCAACCTCGGCCAGGGATTTCCAGATTTTTCCTGTGACCCGCGCCTCATCGACGCAGTGGATCAGGCCATGCGCCGCGGCGCCAACCAATATCCGCCCATGGCCGGCGTTCCCGCCTTACGGCAAGCGGTGGCCGACAAGATCGCCGCACTGCACGGTACGCGCTATGAGGCCGACGCCGAAATCACCATCACCGCCGGGGCGACTCAGGCCATTTTCACGGCCCTGCTCGCCGTGGTGCATCCGGGCGATGAAGTCATCGTGCTCACGCCCAGCTACGACAGCTACCTGCCCAACATCGCCCTGTGCGGCGGCGTGGCCCGCACCGTGCCCTTGCAGGCGGACTTCCGCCCGGATTTCGCCGCCATTGCCACAGCCATCACCCCGCGCACCCGTGCCTTGCTCATCAACAGTCCGCACAATCCCAGCGGCACGGTCTGGAGCGAGGCCGATATGCGGCAGCTCGAAGCGCTGCTCGCGCCCACCGACATCGTGCTGATTGCCGATGAGGTGTACGAGCACATGGTGTTCGACGGCGCACAGCATCAAAGCGCCGCGCGGTTTCCCGGCCTGGCCGCGCGTGCCTTCGTGGTGTCGAGTTTCGGCAAAACCTTTCACGTCACCGGCTGGAAAATCGGCAGCGTCGCCGCCCCGGCGGCGCTCACCGCCGAGTTCCGCAAGGTGCATCAGTTCAACGTGTTCACCGTCAACACGCCCATGCAGCATGGCTTGGCCGACTATCTGGGCAACCCGGCGCCTTACCGCGATCTGCCCGGCTTTTATCAGGCCAAGCGCGACCGCTTCCGCGCCGGGCTCGCGGCCAGCCGGTTTGAACTGCTGCCTTGCAGCGGCAGCTACTTTCAGTGCGTGCGCTACGACGCCATCAGCGACCTGCCGGACGACGCCTTCTGCCGCTGGCTCACCGCCGAGATCGGCGTGGCCGCCATTCCGCTATCGGCCTTCGAGCCCGACGGACGGCAGCGCGGCGTGGTTCGTTTCTGTTTCGCCAAACAAGACGCCACACTGGACGCCGCGCTCAAACGGCTTGCTGCGCTTTAAGCCATTTGTCACGCCACGCCTGCACCGCCTGCGCCAGCAGTTCGGGCAGGGTGTTTGAACGAACGGCTATCCCCAGCACACCGAGCGCCTGCTGCACGCTCTGCGCCCCGGCCACGAAGGCTGCCGCGCGCTGATGCTTGGAGAGCTTTTGTCCCTGAGCATCTCGCACCAGCGGGGTGTGCAGATAGCGCGGCGTCGGCAGACCGAGCAGACGCTGCAAGGCGATCTGCCGGGCGGTCGAAGCGGCCAGATCTTCCCCGCGCACCACATCGGTCACGCCTTGCGCCGCATCGTCCACCACCACGGCAAGTTGATAGGCCCAGGCGCCGTCGGCGCGTTTGAGCACAAAGTCGCCCACCTCCAGGCTGAGCACCTGTGACTGCTCGCCCAGGCTGCGGTCGCTCCAGCGCAGGGGCTGCGCGGCATCGTCAGGCAGTTGCACGCGCCATGATCGCGGACTGCGGCCGTGCAGACCTGTGCGGCAAGTTCCTGGATAAACCGCCTCTTTCCCGCGTGCCGGCAGGCGGCCTTGCGCACGCAGTATCGCCAGAATGTCGGAGCGGGAACAGCCGCAGGGGTAAGCCCGACCGGAGGTGACGAGTTGGTCGAGCGCCTGCTGATAGAGCGCCTCGCGCTGCGATTGCCAAACGGGCGGCTGATCGGGCTGCAGACCGCAGTCTGCAAGTTGCCGCAGGATGCACTGAGCGGCGCCGGGCTGGTTGCGGGTGAAGTCCACGTCTTCAAGGCGCACCAGCCAGAGTCCGCCATGCGCGCGCGCGTCCAGCCAAGAGGCCAGCGCAGCGACCAGAGAGCCCGCATGCAGCGGCCCGGTGGGTGACGGCGCAAACCGGCCGACGTAGATCTGAGAGGGTGTGAATGTCGTCATGCCAGCGGACACTGGCGACACGGGCTCAATGCCCTTCAATCAGGGCGTTGATGTCCTGTGCCAGATCTTTGGCCGAGACGCCTTCGCGCTCGAACAGCCGGATCTTGCCCTTGGGATTGAACACATAAAACCCGGCGGTGTGATCCATGGTGTAGCTGCCCGGCGTCTTGCCCGGCACCTTCTTGTAATACACCTTGAAGTCTTTCGCCGTCAGCGCGATCTGCGCGGGCGTGCCGGTAAGCGCCAGGAAAGTCGGGTTGAAATGGGTGACATAGGCCTTGAGGATTTCCGGCGTGTCACGCTCAGGGTCGACGGTAACGAACAGAAACTGCACATCGCGGGCTTTCTCACCCAGATCGTCCATGGCCTGCGCCACCACCTGCATCGATGCCGGGCAGATGTCGGGGCATTGGGTGTAACCGAAGTACATCACCACCACCTTGCCGGCAAAATCGGCCAGGGTGCGGGTCTTGCCATTGAAATCGGTCAGCGAAAAGCCGTCGGCATAGGGCACCCCGGTGATGTCCACGCCGTGAAACACATAGGGCTTGCTGCAGGCCGCCAGCAGTAAAGGCGCAAGGGCGGCAGACAGAAACAGCGAGCGACGTACGGCAGAAAAGCGTGCGGGCATCAGACGAGAGTTCAGACGAAGTGGAAGTGCAGGTAATGGTCCACCAGCAAGGCGGCGAAGAGCAGCGAAAGGTACAGGATGGAATAGCGGAAGGTCTTGCGCGAGAGCAAATCGCTGTACTCACGCTTGAGCGCCCAGGCGTAGGCGATGAAAATGCCGTCGAGCACCACCGCGCTGGCCAAATAGATCAGGCCGCTCATGCCCACGACATAGGGCAGTAGCGTCACCGCGCTGAGCAGCAGGGTGTAAAGCAGGATTTGCGTGCGGGTGAACTCGGAACCATGCGTGACCGGCAGCATGGGCAGACCGGACTTTTTGTAATCTTCCACCCGGTAAAGCGCCAGCGCCCAGAAATGCGGCGGCGTCCACAGAAAGATGATGAGAAACAGCAGCATGGCGTCGACCGAGACATTGCCGCTCACAGCGGCCCAGCCCAGTACCGGCGGCATGGCGCCCGAGGCCCCGCCAATGACGATGTTCTGCGGCGTGGCCGGTTTGAG
>CALBRU010000034.1 GCA_937927695.1 uncultured Thiomonas sp.
GGGGAAGGTCAGCCGCTAACATTCGCGGATTGTTCTGCGACGACCTTCCATGACCCGACCTTCCTCCTATAGCAAAGAAGACCTCATCACTTGCGGCGAGGGCCGCCTGTTCGGCCCCGGCAATGCGCAACTCCCTTTGCGCGAAATGCTGATGATGGACCGCATCACCCGCATCGCCAGCGAAGGCGGCACCTACGGCAAGGGCGTGATCGAGGCCGAACTCGACATCCATCCCGACCTGTGGTTTTTCGGCGTGCACTTTCAGGGCGATCCGGTGATGCCCGGCTGTCTGGGGCTGGATGCGATGTGGCAGCTCGTCGGTTTTTACCTCGGCTGGATGGGCGGACCGGGCCGCGGCCGCGCGCTCGGCGTGGGCGAAGTGAAATTCACCGGCCAGGTGCTGCCCACCGCCAAACTGGTGCAATACCGCATCGACCTCAAGCGGGTGATCAACAGCCGCCTGGTGATGGGCATCGGCGACGGCGCCATGCTGGTCGATGGCCGCGAGATCTATATCGCCAAGGACCTGCGCGTCGGTCTGTTCACCTCCACCGAAGGGTTCTGAACCCGGGGCTGCACCCGGTGAGTGCAACCCCGGATGGGTAGTGTCCCTAGAGGCGGGTACGCACAAACAACGATACAGTCCAGATGTATCCAATTGTTATAGAGACTGCATCATGCGCCCTTCAACCCTTCCCGATCTTCAGCGCCGCCGCCTGATGGGCTGGGGCTTGAGTGCGGCCGGGCTGGCCGCCGCTGGCGCCGCTGCGCCGCACCTTGCCGCCTTCGCCGCCGACGCGGTGGACTTCATCCGCGGCCCCAAGGTGCCCGATGTGCCGTTCACCCAGGTGTCCGATCACGTCTATGTGATCTACGCCGCCGATGGCTTTCCCACCGAGAGCAATCAAGGCATGATGAGCAACATCACCGCGGTCAAGACGGCCAAGGGCGTGGTCATTCTCGATTCGGGCGCGTCGGTGCAAATCGGCGAAATGGTCATCCGCCAGTTGCCCCAGGTGAGCGACAAGCCGGTGATCGCAGTGTTCAACTCGCACTATCACGGCGATCACTGGCTGGGCAACGATGCTTTTGTGAGCGCCTACGGGCAAGACCTGCCGATCTACGCCATGCCGCAGACCCGCGAGCAGATCGCGGGCGCCACCGGCACCGAATGGCAGCAGGCCATGCTCAAGTGGACCAACCAATCCAGCGCGGGCACGCGCATCGTCGCTCCCAATCGCGACGTGAAGCACGGCGACATGTTCGACTTCGGCGACGTCACCCTGCGTGCGCATCACTACGGCACGGCGCACACGCCGTCGGACGTTTGCCTCGAAGTGGTGCAGGACAAGTTCACCTACGTGGGCGACGTGATGATGAACCGACGCATCGCGAATATGGACGACGGCTCCTACCCCGGCTCGCTCAACTACATGGACAAGCTGGCGCAGAACATCCCCGGCAGCAACTGGCTGCCCGGTCACGGCCATGCGGGACAGGAGGTAATGGTCTGGCAGCGCGAACTGTTCGCCGCCATCTGGGAACACGCGCAACAGGCAGCGCGCGACATGGCCGGCCCCGAAGCCGCCATCGCCGCGGCCAAGGCCGATCCGCGCGTGGCCGCAAAGGCCAAGGAGACGGCCGGGTGGGACAACAACATCGGCAAGTACATCAGCCTCGCTTATCTGGAGGCGGAACAGAAAGTCTGAGCGCTTTTTCTGCGCGAGCCGCTCTACTCTTTACTTCACCTGTTCCACTGCCAGCGGCACTTTCACACCGTGCTCGAACTCTGACAGGGTAATGCTGGGATCGGCGAGTTCGCCCCTGGCGGTGAAGTGAATGTCGCTGTCGGTCACGCCGTCGCAGTCGATGTGGCGGATGTAGGGCAGATAGACCTTCGGGTCGCTCGACCCGGCCCTCATCATCGCATGGGCCAGCACCATCGCTGCGTCGTAGGCGTTGGGTGAATAAAGCTGGAAGGCAGCGGAGCCGAACTCCGCGTCGTAACGTGCTTTCCACGCCTGGCCCTTGGGCAGCTCAGAGAGCGGCGCGCCGCCCTGCGCGCAGATCGTGCCGTTGACCGCATCGCCCGCGACCTTGGCCATGATGGGCGCGCAGATGCCGTCGCCCCCCAGCAGGCGTGCCGTCATGCCGATCTGGCGCATCTGCCGCACCAGCGGGCCGGCCTGGCTGTACATGCCGCCGTAGAAAACCACCTGCGGATGATCGGCCTTGATGCGGGTGAGAATGGCGGAGAAGTCGCTGGTCTTGTCATCGGTGTATTCGCGGTCCACCACGTCCATGCCGAGCTTTTTCGCAGTGGCGGTGAACACATCGGCCAGGCCCTGGCCGTAGGCGGTACGGTCGTCCACCACCGCCACTCGCTGCACATGCAGGGTGTCGTGGGCATACTCGGCCAGCCCGGTGCCCAGGGCGTTGTCGTTGGCGATCAGGCGAAAGAAGGTCTTGTAGCCCTGCTCGGCGATCTTCGGCGAAGTGGAAGATGGCGTGATCTGCGGAATCCCCCCACGGGCGTAAATGCGCGCGGCCGGAAAGGTGCAGCCCGAGGTCTGATGGCCGATGACGCCGCTCACCCCCTCATCCACCAGCTTCTGCGCCACCAGTGTGGCTTGCGTGGGCAGGCCCTGGTCATCTTCCGCATCCATCGCCCAGCGCACCGCCTTGCCGCCAATCCGGGCATGCTCGGCATTGAGTTGATTCAGCGCCATTTGCACGCCGTTGACCGCATCCTGCCCGCTGGCGGCCAGGGGGCCAGACAGCGGCACGGCCACGCCAAGCACCACGCGCGGCTCGGCCGCATGGGCCGACAGCCCCAGTCCGGCAAACAGCGCCAAAGACACTCCAGTCAATCGCAACGATGAAAGCATCAGGTTCTCCTTGAAAGATCCGGCTTGAAAACGAACCCGGATCATCAAGCAAGAACCGCGCGCGGCATGTAAGCAGATGCATCTACATCTGCACCTGCAGCCGACCGTCAACCGATCAGCCGCCCCCCGCGCACCCGCATGCCGCGCAGTTGCGCCGCGCTGAGCTTGCCACTGGCCACGTCCGCCGTGCCCACATTCGCAGGAGAAGACGCCTGATGCAGCGCCGCCAGGCCGCGCTGCGCATGGGCATGGCAGATCGCCAGCCCGAGCGCATCCGCAGCGTCGGGGCCGGGCTGGCCCGGCAGCGCCAGCAGCCGCATCACCATCTCCTGGATCTGCGACTTGCTGGCGCGGCCGTAGCCGACGATGGATTTTTTCAGTTGCAGCGCGGTGTACTCGACCACCGGCAGCCCTTGCGCCACCAGCGCGGCAATCGCCGCGCCACGCGCCTGCCCCAGCAGCAGGGTGGACTGCGGGTTGACGTTGACGAACACGATCTCCACCACCGCGACCTCGGCGCGCGCCTGCCGCGCCACCTCGCTCACCCCGTCGAACAGCGTTTTTAGACGCTCGGGCAGCGTGCCCTTCGGGATACGGATGGCGCCGCTGGCCTGATAGCCCAGACGTTGCCCGTGGGCATCGATCACGCCGTAGCCGGTGGTGTTGAGTCCGGGGTCGATGCCGAGAATGCGCATGGTGGTGCGCCGCCGCTCAATGCCGGAAATGACGCATGCCGGTGAGCACCATGGCCATGCCATGCTCGTCTGCCGCTTTGATGACTTCGGCGTCGCGCATCGAGCCGCCGGGCTGGATGACGGCCTTGATGCCGGCCTGCGCGGCGCTGTCGATGCCGTCGCGGAAGGGGAAGAAGGCGTCGGACGCCATGACCGAGCCGGGCACCGGCAGCCCGGCTTGCTCGGCCTTGATGGCGGCGATGCGCGCGGAGTTGACCCGGCTCATCTGTCCGGCGCCGACGCCGATGGTGGCGTTGTCCTTGGCGTAAACGATGGCGTTGGACTTGACGAACTTGGCCACGCGCCAGGCGAACAGCAGGTCGCGCATTTCGTCGGCCGAAGGCTTGCGCTGGCTCACCACCTGAATGTCGCCGGACAGCAGCAGGTCGGCATCCTGCACCAGCAGCCCGCCGTTGACGCGCTTGTAGTCCAGCCGTGCACCGGGCTGCGCAGGCCACTGGCCGCATTCAAGCAGGCGCACGTTCTTCTTTGCGGCGCAGATGTCGATGGCGGCCTGCGTCACCTTCGGGGCGATGATGACTTCGACGAACTGCCGCTCGACGATGGCACTGGCGGTGTCGCCGTCGAGCTCGCCGTTGAAAGCGATGATGCCGCCAAAGGCCGACTCGGTGTCCGTCTTGTAGGCGCGGTCGTAGGCCTCGAGCAGGCTGGCGCCGTAAGCGACGCCACAAGGATTGGCGTGCTTGACGATGACGCAGGCCGGCGCATCATTGAACTGCTTGACGCATTCGAGCGCAGCATCGGCATCGCCGATGTTGTTGTAGCTCAGCTCCTTGCCCTGCATCTGGCGGGCGGTGGCGATGCCGGCCTCGCGCGCGCCCGGCTCGACGTAGAACGCTGCGCTCTGGTGCGGGTTCTCGCCGTAGCGCAGGTCTTGCTGCTTGATGAGGCTGAGGTTGATCTGGCCGGGGAAACTGGAGCGAGAACCGTCGTCCTGCAGCGCCGACAGGTAGTTGGAAATGGCCGCGTCGTACTGGGCGATGCGGTTGAACGCCGCCACCGACAGTCGAAAGCGCGTGGCATCGCTCACCTTGCCGTCCGCGCGCAGTTCAGCCACCACCACGGCGTAGTCGGCCGGGTTGGTGAGCACGGCAACATGGTGATAGTTCTTGGCGCCCGAGCGCACCATGGCCGGGCCGCCGATGTCGATGTTTTCGATGGCTTCATCGAGCGTGTGCGGCTTGGCCACAGTGGCCTCGAAGGGGTAGAGGTTGACGCAGAGGATGTCGATCGCCGGCAGGTCGTGCGCGTCGGTTTGCGCCACATGCGCGGGCAAGTCGCGACGCGCGAGCAGGCCGGCATGCACCTTGGGATGCAGGGTCTTCACCCGGCCGTCGAGCATTTCCGGAAAGCCGGTGTAGTCGGCGACCTCAAGCACCGGCAGACCGGCGCCCTGCAGCAACTTGGCGGTGCCGCCGGTGGACAGCAGGCGCACGCCCAGGGCGTGCAGATCGCGGGCGAAGTCGAGCACGCCGGTTTTGTCGGATACGGAAATCAGGGCTTGCATAGAAGTCTCGGTGAGTGGAAGTGAGCGAGTGCGGCGCGATGGGTCAGAGCGGCTTGTGTTCGGCAAGCTTGTTGCGCAGGGTGGTGCGGTTGAGGTCGAGCCAGCGCGCCGCGAGCGACTGGTTGCCGTCGGCGTGGCGCATCACCGTGGCCAGCAGCGGTCTTTCCACCGCGGCCAGCACCATGGCATGAATGCCGTGCGGCTCGGAGCCGCCAAGGTCGTTGAAATAGGCCTCGAGGCTATCGACGACACATTGTTCGAGCGTGGTCTTGCGGGGAACGGCGGGCATGGCGGGATGCGAGTGAACGGGACGGTTTCAGGCCGCCAGCGGCGCGGCCTGGTTTGAACCGGGATCGAGGAAGCCGCGCAGCGCCACGAGTTGCTCGGCTGCGCTGCCCAGCGTGTTGAAGTGACGGCGGAAGGTCTCGCCTTCGGGCAGGGCCGCAACGTACCAGCCCACATGCTTGCGCGCGGTGCGCACGCCGATGGCTTCGCCATAGAGCGCATAGTGGTCGTCGAGGTGGGCGAACAGCCAGTCGCGCCATTGCTCGGGAGCGGGGTCGGGCAGCAGGACGCCGCGCTCCAGATAGGCCGCGACCTGGCCGAACAGCCAGGGCCGACCCATGGCGGCACGGCCGATCATCACCGCGTCGGCGCCGCTTTGCCGCAGCACGGCGGCGGCCTTTTGCGGTGAGTCGATGTCGCCATTGGCCACCACTGGAATGCCTACGCTGCGCTTCACTTCGGCGAGCGTGGCGTATTCGGCTTCGCCGCCATAGCCTTGCTCGCGGGTGCGGCCATGCACCACCAGCATCGCGGCGCCTGCGGCTTCGGCCCTGCGGGCGATGCGCGGGGCGTTGCGCGCGGCTTCGCACCAGCCCGCGCGCATTTTGAGGGTAACGGGCGCGTCGAACGTGCGGGCGGCCGCTACCGCAGCCTCCACCAGCCGCGCGGCGAGGTCTTCATCCTGCATCAGGGCAGAGCCAGCCCAGCGGTTGCACACCTTCTTTGCCGGGCAGCCCATATTGATGTCGATGATGTCGGCGCCGCGCTCCAGGTTGTAGCGGGTGGCCTCGGCGATCTGCTCGGGGTCGGTGCCGACGATTTGCACCGCGATGGGCGCGGCTTCGCCGTCGTGATTGGCGCGCCGCGAGGTCTTGAGGGTATCGCGCAAATCGGCGCGCGAGGTCACCATTTCGCTCACACAGTAGCCTGCGCCGAGTTGCCGCGCCAGACGGCGGTAGGGCCGGTCGGTCACCCCGGCCATGGGCGCGGCGAACACGCGGTTGGGCAGCAGATGCCGCCCCAGACGCAGGCCGCCCGCGAGCCCGGTCAGGGGCACGCAGGCAAGGAGATCGGCGGGATTGGACATGGGCGCGGCGGGCAGTGTGCGAGCAGAAGACGGGCAACGTCTGCGCTGCCGTTTTTTTGAGCAGACGATTTTAGGCGATCCGGTGGACCGCCAACCCGGCCCTGGGGGCTCTCACCGTGCGCTGACAGGCTTGGACTTGAGCGCGATGGGCTGCTCGGGGGCGAACCCCTGCGAGCGCCGCTCGGCGATGCGGGCCCAGACGGCGCGCTTGCCCGCGTCATCCAGATTGGACCAGTCGCTGATTTCCTGCAGGGTGCGGGCGCAGCCCAGGCAAAGCCCGCTGGCGGCGTCCAGCGTGCAGATGTTGATGCAGGGGGACGAGACACTCATGTCGGCGCACGCGTGACAGCGCTCGGCGCAACGCCCAGCCAGCGCGGCAGGTCATCAGGCCGCAGAGCAAAGACCGCATGCGGATGGCCGGCCGCCGCCCAGATGCGATCGAAGCGCCAGAGGCTGTCGTCCACCAAGGCAATGGGCGGCTGGGTGTGGCCCACCGGGCTGACCCCACCGATGGCAAAGCCGGTGGCGGCGCGTACGAAATCGGCATCGGCCCGAGCCAGCTTGCCGACCTGCGCGGCCACGGCCTTTTCGTCCACCCGGCGGTCACCGGCGCAGACCACCAGCACCGCACGGTCGCTATCGACATGGCGAAAGACGATGGACTTGGCAATCTGTCCAAGCGCCACGCCGAGGGCATCGGCCGCCTGCTGCGCGGTGCGGGCGGCGGCGTCGAGCATCACCGGCGGTTCGGCATGACCCAGGGCGGAGAGCGCGTCGATCACGCGCTGCACGGAATCGGAAGGGGAAGGAATGGCCTCTGTTTGCATGATGAAGCGGCTCAGGCAGCGCAGCCGGGTTCGCCTTGCTCGGCGGCCCATTTGGCCAGCAGCGCCTTGCCTGCGCGGCTGTTGTTCGGGCGCTGGATGGCGCGGGTGATGAAGTCGCCCGCCTCGACCACGGCGCGCAGGTTCACCCCCGTTTGGATGCCCAGGCCGTGCAGCAGGTAGAGCACATCTTCGGTGGCGACATTGCCAGTGGCGCCCTTGGCATAGGGGCAGCCGCCCAGACCCGCGACGGAGGAATGAAAGCTGGCAACGCCCATCTGCAGCGCCGCGAAAATATTCGCCAACGCCTGGCCGTAGGTGTCGTGGAAATGGCCGGCCAGCTTCTGCATGGGGAAGGCCGCCGCGCTGGCCTCGAACACGGCCTGAACAGCGCCGGGCGTGCCCACGCCGATGGTGTCGGCAATGTCGATGGAATCGCAGCCGAGGTCGGCCATGCGGCGCACGACTTCGGCCACGGCTGACGGCTCGACCGCGCCCTGGTAGGGGCAGCCCAACGCCACCGAGATGCTGCCGCGCAGCTTCACTCCCGCGCTCTTGGCGGCCTCGGCTACCGGACGGAAGCGCTCGATCGATTCGGCAATCGAGCAGTTGATGTTCTTCTGCGCGAAAGCCTCGGTCGCTGCGCTGAACACCACGACCTCGCCCACGCCCGCGGCCAACGCGGTCTCCATGCCTTTCATATTGGGCACCAGCGCCGAATAGACGGTGCCCGGACGGCGGCGGATGCCCGCCATCACCTCGTTGCTGCCCGCCATCTGCGGCACCCATTTGGGCGAGACAAAGGCGGCGGCCTCGACATTGGGCAGCCCGGCTGCGGACAGGCGGTCGATGAGATCGACCTTCACCGCAACGGGCACGGGGTTGGCTTCGTTTTGCAAGCCGTCGCGCGGGCCGACTTCAACGACTTCGACGAATTTGGGCAAATGGTTCAGAGGAATCATTTCAGTGTCTCCGGCTTCAGTTTTCAATAACCCAGCCGCATATCCACCACGCCGCCCGGTTTTTCGCCGCGTTCGATGGCGGCAATCTTGCGCATCACCTGCGCAGCGGATGGCCCGACCAGGGTCTGCGCGGCCACATGCGGGGTGACACGCACCCGCGGATGGCTCCACAGCGCATCGGCCGCGGGCAAGGGCTCAGTGGCGAACACATCGAGCAGGGCGCTGGCCAGATGCCCGCCGTGCAGCAGATCGAGCAGATCGGCCTGATTGATGACCGCGCCCCGGCTGGCGTTGATGAGATGCGCGCCCTGAGGCAATCGGCTGAGGGCAGCGTAATCGAGCAGGCCGCGAGTGTCTGCGGTCAGCGGCAACAACACCACCAGCACCCGGGTCTGCGCCAGAAATTCATCGAGACGGTCCAGGGCGTAGATCGCGCAGCCCAGCTCGGCAGCGAAGCGCGACTGTCCGCTGCGGCTGCAGGCCAGAATGGGAAAGTCCATCGCCGCCACGCGCCGGGCGGCGGCTGCGCCCATCTGCCCCAGCCCGAGAAAGCCCACGGTGAAACTGGCGCGCGGTGGCAAGGGCAGCGGCTCCCAGCGAGCCTTGGCCTGCTGCGCCGCGTAATCGGTCATGCGGCGATAGGCATGCAATACGCCTTCGGCCACGTAGTCGGCCATTTGGCGTCCCATGCCCGCGTCTTCCAGACGGATGAGCGGCACGCCGGGATGCAGGCGGTGCAGCGCCGGGGCGATGGCATCCACGCCCGCGCCCAGATTGAACACGGCACGCAGCCCCAACTGCCCGGCGAGCCAGTCGGGATCGGGCCGCCAGACCAAGGCGAACTCGGCCTGCGCGTCCGGGTCGCTCGGAGCGTCGATCACGTCGATGGCCAGGCCGATTTCCTTGGCGTGCTGCATCAGCGCGTCGCGCCAGCGGCGAAACGGCTCGTCCGGGTCCCATACAGCGAGCCTCATGCTGGCGCGCCCTCAGTTTTCAGAGCCTCGAGGCGCAACAGCTCCACGCCTTCGCTGACCTGGTCGCCCACCGCGTAGAGCACTTCGCTCACCTGCCCGGCCGACGGGGCGCTGAGCGTGTGCTCCATCTTCATCGCTTCGAGCACCAGCAGCGGGGCGCCAGCCTGCACCGTGTCGCCCGGTTGCACATGCAGGGCAATGATTCTGCCGGGCATGGGCGCGGTCAGGCGACCGCCCGCCGAGCCGCCGTTGGAGCTGCCCAGATCGGCGCCCAGCGCTTGCAGCGTGACCTGCTCGCCGCCCGAGAACACCTGAAAAGACGTCTCGCCCAGCCGAACCACACTCATCTGCGCACGATCTTCACCCAGCGTGAGAACCAGGGCGAATTCCCGCATGCCGCGAGTTGCCTGAACGACGCGTGCGGTGCAGGCGTAGGGCTGCGGCTGGGGCGAACCCGGCGTCTGGATGCGCAAGAGCTGACCCGCCGATGACTGCAACAGCGTGCAGTGCAGTGCCCCCCAGGGACTGTCGAAGCGAAACACGCGCGGCGGCAGCACGCCGTTGGTAAACCCGTCGCAGATCGACCAGGGCGACCAAGAATCGACGCTCTGTTGCGCGCGCTCGTCTTCGAGCAAGGCGCCAATCGCGGCGGCACAGGCCAAAGACTGGGAAATGGACGGCGGCGCGAGCAGCGCCTCGTGCTCGCGGGCGATCAATCCGGTGTCGAGCACGCCCCCGGCAAACGCCGCTACCCCCAGCAGACGGTGGAGAAACTGCGCATTGGTCTGCAAACCGGCGATGCGGGTTGCAGCCAGCGCCTGGCGCAGCCGCTTGCGCGCCTGCTCGCGGGTCTCGCCCCAGGCCACGAGCTTGGCGATCATGGGGTCGTAGAACGGGGTGATGGTGTCGCCCTCAACCACCCCGCTATCAACGCGAATGCCCTCTGCCCCCACCGCACCGAAGGCGATATGCGGCGGCAACGCCAGCCGCCGCAGCTGGCCGGTGGAAGGCAGAAAGCCCGCCTCGGGATGTTCCGCGTAAAGCCGCGCCTCGATGGCATGCCCGGTGCAGCGCGCCTCGGCCTGCGTGATGGGCAGCGGCTCGCCTGCGGCCACACGCAATTGCCACTCGACCAGATCGAGGCCGGTGATCAACTCGGTGACGGGATGCTCGACCTGCAGGCGCGTGTTCATCTCCATGAAGTAGAAACGCTGCGGCGCACCGACTTCGCTGCATTCGACGATGAACTCCACCGTGCCCGCGCCCACATAACCCACAGCGCGGGCGGCGGCCACGGCGGCCTCGCCCATCTCGCGCCGCAGGGCATCGGGCAGGCCGGGGGCCGGGGCTTCCTCGATGACTTTCTGATGGCGCCGCTGCATCGAACAGTCACGCTCGAACAGCCACAGCACATGGTCGTGCTGGTCCGCGAAGATCTGGATTTCGATGTGGCGCGGGTTGCGCACCAATCGCTCGATGAGCACCGCGTCGTTGCCGAAACTGCTCTGCGCTTCACGGCGGCACGAGGCCAGCGCCGCATCAAAATCTTCGACGCGCTGCACTTCGCGCATGCCCTTGCCGCCGCCGCCCGCGCTGGCCTTGATGAGCACCGGAAAACCGATGCGCGCGGCTTCGGTCTTGAGCAACGCCGCGTCCTGCTCCGCACCGTGATAACCCGGCACCAACGGCACGCCTGCCGCCTGCATCAGCCGTTTGGACTCAGCCTTGAGCCCCATCGCCTGCATGGCCTCGGGCGGCGGGCCGATGAACACCACCCCGGCCTCGGCGCACTGCCGCGCGAAGCCTGCGTTCTCACTGAGAAAACCATAGCCGGGATGGATGGCCTGCGCGCCGGTATCACGCGCCGCCTGCAGGATGCGCTCACCCCGCAGATAGCTCTGCGCCGCCTCGGCCGGGCCGATGCACACCGCCTCGTCGCACGCCGCCACATGCGCAGCCTGCGCGTCAGCCTCGGAATACACCGCCACGGTAAGAATGCCCAGCCTGCGGCAGGTAGCGGCCACCCGGCAGGCGATCTCGCCTCGGTTGGCAATCAGGATTTTCGAGAACATTTCCAGTCTCCGGTTCGTGGCTTGCGTGGATACAGCCATCAGTCTGTTTTGTCTTTGAACCGCACGTCGGTCGCGCCATGCGGGGGCTGCGTAGCGGCGGGCTCGGGTCGGCCGCTGAACATCCGCACCATGCGCGCGAGCAACCCGCGCACGAAATGAAAGCTCTTGCGCGCCAGCCAGACCATGACGATCAGCAGCAGCACCAGGGCGATGAAAAACAGCACCGGGTGCAGCCAGGCCAGCCACAACCCGCCCAGCACCAGCGCGTCTTCGCCCAACGAGGCGCCCACATTGGAAAACGGCTCTGGCGAAGTGTTGATGGCCGCTCGGGTGGAGAGCTTGGTGCCGTGACTCACCGCGGCCAGACTGCCGCCCGCCGCCGCGGCGAGCGCCGCGACAAAGGTGTGATCCAGCCCGAACACGCTGGCGGCCAGCACCGCTCCCGCAGGAATGCGCAGCAGGGTGGAGATGAAATCGAGCAGGCTGTCCACGCCGGGAATCTTGTCGCCGACGAATTCGAGAAAAGCGAGAAACCCGGTGATGCCCACCGCCACCGGGCTGGACAGCGGCTGCAGCCCGGCAGGCAGTTGCACCCAACCGGCCATGCCCGCAACCCCGACGGCGAACATCACCAGAAAGGCGCGCAGGCCGCTG
>CALBRU010000035.1 GCA_937927695.1 uncultured Thiomonas sp.
AGCGCTGGTCTGTTGCGCGAGTACTACAAGAATCCGGAGGCCACTTCCGAAGTGCTCGATGCCGACGGTTGGTACCACACAGGAGACGCCGGTTGGCTGGAACCGGACGGTCAGCTGCGCATTATCGATCGCGCCAAGGATGTGTCGGCACTCTCGGACGGTGCGTTGTTTGCCCCCAAACTGATTGAAAACAGACTGAAGTTTTTCCCGGCGATCAAAGAGGCGGTGGCCTTTGGGGCAGGGCGCGACCATGTGGTCGCAATGATCAATATCGACTTTCCAGCGGTTGGGAGTTGGGCCGAAAAGTTCGGTCTGCCGTACACCGGTTACGCCGATCTTTCAGGCAAGTCAGAAGTCGCCGATCTCGTGGCTGAATGCGTAGCCAAGGTCAACGCCGATCTTGCCGCAGACCCACACACGGCCGCATTGCAGATCCACCGCTTTGCCGTACTCCACAAGGAGCTCGATCCGGACGACGACGAACTCACACGGACTCGAAAGGTGCGCCGCCGTTTCGTGGCAGAAAAATACGGCAGTCTTGTCGCTGCGTTGTATGACCCCGCTCAGACCCATCACCATCTGAGCGTGCAGGTGCGATTTGACGATGGCCGCACGGGCACCGTTCAGTCTGACTTGAGACTGCGCAATGCCCAGGTTTACCCGGCACTGCGCTCGGCTGCCTGATCTCGTGAGACCCACCATGGCCGCCCTGCTCGACACCGCATCAGACTTCACACAACCTTCGTCGGCGCAAACGTTCGCCGCAACCCATATGCCGGTGTTGCGGCTGGAAGATATCCACCTACGATTCGGTGGCATCAAGGCGCTGCAGAGTATCGGCTTCGATGTTCAGCCAGGCGAAATCCGGGCGATCATCGGACCCAACGGCGCCGGAAAGAGTTCGCTGCTCAATGTGATCAATGGCGTCTATCAGCCCCAGCAGGGACGCTTGACTTTTGCCGGCCAAACGCTGGGTTTGATGCGCCCCGTTCTCGCGGCGAAATTGGGCATTGCACGTACCTTCCAAAATCTGGCGCTGTTCTCGGGCATGAGCGTGCTCGACAACATCATGGCGGGTCGCAATCTGCACATGCGCTGCGGCCTGCTCTCTCAGGCCTTGCGGCTCAGACCTGCCGTGCGCGAGGAGGTCACGCACCGCTTGGTGGTCGAACGGATCATCGATTTCCTCGAAATCCAGGCTTGGCGCAAAGTACCAGTAGGACGTCTGCCCTACGGTCTGCAGAAACGGGTAGATCTGGGCCGCGCCTTGGCGATGGAACCCAAGTTACTACTGCTCGATGAGCCTATGGCCGGCATGAATCTGGAAGAAAAGGAAGACATGAGCCGCTTCATCCTCGAAGCGCGAGAGGAGTTCGGCACCACGATCGTATTGATCGAACATGACATGGGGGTAGTGATGGATCTTTCAGACCGAGTCGCTGTGCTGGACTATGGCCGCCAGATTGCCGATGACACCCCTGATGCGGTACGCGCAAACCCGGAAGTGATCCGCGCCTACCTCGGATCCGCCACACAAGAAGGGTGAGAAACCATGGGATTTTTCATCGAAACCATCATCGCCGGCCTGATGTCCGGCGTGCTCTACGCCCTGATCGCGCTGGGTTTCGTGTTGATCTACAAAGCCTCCGGGGTGTTCAACTTTGCCCAGGGTGCAATGGTGCTATTCGCCGCACTGGCCATGGCGCGACTGCAGGAACACATGCCTTGGCCGCTGGCCTTTCTCCTGGCTTTCGCCATCATGGTGGTGCTTGCCTGGATGATTGAAAGGCTGGTGCTCCGCCATTTGATCAATCAGGAAGGCGTCACTTTGTTGATGGCGACCCTTGGCGTGGCTTACTTCCTCGAAGGGCTGGGACAAATGGTCTGGGGTGACGACATTTACCCCATTGATCTCGGCATGCCCAAGCAGCCAACCATCATGTTGGAGTCATTGATACCGGGCGGCATCCTGGTGAGCAACGAAGACCTCATCGCCGCAGGTTCGGCAGCGGCCTTGGTTGCTCTGCTCACCCTGTTCTTCCAGAAATCGGGCGTTGGTCGGGCATTGCGTGCCGTCGCCGACGACCACCAAGCAGCGCAGTCCATCGGTATCCCGCTGTCACGCATGTGGGTGATTGTGTGGTCCATCGCGGGCTTGGTCGCTTTGGTGACCGGAATGATCTGGGGCTCCAAGCTGGGGGTGCAATTTTCGCTTTCGCTTATTGCGCTCAAGGGTCTGCCGGTGGTCATTCTTGGCGGGCTCACTTCGGTGCCAGGCGCTATCGTCGGCGGCCTCATCGTCGGCCTCGGAGAGAAGCTTGCCGAGGTCTATCTCGGTCCATTGCTCGGTGGCGGAATTGAAAGCTGGTTTGCCTACCTGCTTGCCCTACTGGTACTTCTCGCGCGGCCGCAAGGGCTTTTTGGCGAACGCATCATCGACCGCGTTTGATAGGAGGCAACTCGATGCTTTATCGTGAAAATGGCCAGTTCAAGACCCGCTACGTCGATGACGCCCAGATCTTCCCGATCCGTCAGGATCGCTTGTTCATCGGCGCCGTGTTGTTGATCACCTTTGTCGCCGTGCCCTTGCTGGGCTCGGATTACCTGCTTCGCGCTTTATTGGTGCCGTTTCTCATACTGGCGCTGGCCGCAATTGGTCTCAATGTATTGGTCGGCTACTGTGGCCAGATTTCGCTTGGCACGGGCGCTTTTATGGCAGTAGGCGCCTACGCGGCCTTCAACTTGATGGTGCGTCTGCCCGGCATGCCGCTACTGATCGCGCTGGTACTGGCCGGACTGATTGCTGCCCTGGTCGGCATGGTGTTCGGTCTACCGAGTTTGCGTATCCGCGGGCTATATCTGGCCGTAGCCACACTGGCCGCGCAGTTCTTTTCCGACTGGGTATTCGCTCATGTGCCGTGGTTGACCAATGGGTCATCGTCTGGGTCTGTTACTGCCCCTCAGTTGCAGGTTTTTGGCTTCGTGATTGACAGCCCCATCCGTAAATATCTGTTCTGTCTAGCCATACTGAGCGTTCTCGCCCTACTCGTCAAAAACCTGGTGCGTGGCCGTAAGGGTCGCGAATGGATGGCCACGCGCGACATGGATGTGGCGGCCAGCGTGATCGGAATTTCTCCGGTGCGTGCCAAGTTGTCCGCGTTCGCCGTGAGCAGCTTCATTGTCGGCATCGCGGGCGCACTCTGGGCCTTCGTCAATCTCGGATCCTGGGAGCCTGCCGCGTTCAATATTGATCTCTCGCTCAAGCTACTGTTCATGATCATCATCGGCGGTCTGGGCTCGGTGATGGGCAGCCTGTTCGGTGCGGCCTTCATCGTGCTGCTTCCCATTTTTCTCAACC
>CALBRU010000036.1 GCA_937927695.1 uncultured Thiomonas sp.
TCTGGCCTCGACCCGCCGAATTTTCGCTTCGATTCTTCAAGTCCGACAGGCTGCTGGGCGCACCGTGAGGTTTCATTCGTTGGCCGCGCGCTGACGGCCTGCGGGATGAAGCAGGGCGGCAAAGCGTTTGCGCACGCTGGCGGCAATGCCCGCGGCGTCCAGCCCGATGTCGGTGGTGATCTGCGCGGGGTCGCCATGTTCCAGCCAGGCATCGGGCAGACCGAGGTTGAGCACCGGAATCTAAATACCCGCCGCCTGCAAGGCCTCCAGACAGGCCGAACCGGCCCCGCCACTGACCACCCCTTCTTCCACGGTGATCAGGGCATCGTGGCTGCTTGCAGCGGCCAGCAGCGCCGCCGTATCGAGCGGTTTCACAAAGCGCATATTGATCACGCTGGCGTCGAACTCTTCAGCCGCCTGTAACGCGGCGTAGAGCACCGGGCCGAAAGCGAGTAGGGCGATGCGCTGCCCGAGCTTGGCGGCACTGGCGCGCCGCGGCTGCGATTTCCCCCAGGGAAGTTCGGTAAGCGCCGTCTGCACGGCAACGCCGGCACCGCTGCCGCGCGGGTAGCGCACAGCCGCAGGACCATTGTGGCGGTAGGCCGTGGTGAGCAGTTGCCGACATTCGTTTTCGTCGGCCGGGGCGAGCACGCTGAGATTGGGTACGCAGCGCAGGAAGGGGATGTCGAAGGCGCCGGTATGCGTCGCCCCGTCCGCCCCCACCACACCGGCCCGGTCCACCGCGAACATCACGGGCAGATTCTGGATGGCCACATCGTGAATCACCTGGTCGTAGCCGCGCTGCAGGAAGGTAGAGTAGATCGCCACCACCGGCTTCATGCCTTCGCAAGCCAGACCAGCAGCAAAGGTGACTGCGTGCTGCTCGGCGATGCCGACATCGAAATAACGCTGCGGAAAGCGCTCGGCAAACTCAACCAGGCCAGAGCCCTCACGCATGGCCGGCGTAATGCCCACCAGACGCGCGTCGGCTTGCGCCATGTCGCACAGCCACTGGCCGAACACCTGGGTGAATGTGGGCGGCTTGCCCGGCTTGCCGGGCGCCAGCCCCACGGCCGGATCGAACCGTCCCGGGCCGTGATAGGCCACCGGATCGGCCTCGGCCAGCTTATAGCCCTGCCCCTTCTTGGTCACCACATGCAGCAGGATGGGCCCGTGCATGTCGCGCAGATTGTGCAAGGTGGGAATGAGCGCGTCGAGGTCGTGCCCGTCGATCGGGCCGAAATACTTCACCCCGAGCTCTTCGAACAAAGGCGAAGGCGCCACGAGACCCTTGGCATATTCTTCCAGGCGGCGCGCCAGACCGAGCAAAGGCGGCGCGGCGCTGAGCACCTGCTTGGCGGTGCTGCGCGCGGCGGTGAACAGTCCGCCCGACAGCAGCCCGGTGAGGTGACGATTGAGGGCGCCCACCGGTGGAGAGATCGACATGTCGTTGTCGTTGAGCACGATGAGCAGATCGGCCTCGGGGTGCACGCCAGCGTTGTTGAGCGCCTCGAATGCCATGCCCCCCGTGAGCGCGCCATCGCCGATCACGGCGACCACGCGCCGTGATTCGCCTTTGCGCTGCGCAGCCAGCGCCATGCCAAGCGCAGCCGAAATCGAGGTGGACGAATGGGCGGTGCCAAAGGCATCGAACGGCGATTCGTCACGGCGCGGAAAGCCGGAAATGCCGCCCTTCTGCCGCAGGCCGCGCATGCCGTCGCGGCGACCAGTGAGAATCTTGTGGGCGTAGGTCTGATGCCCGACATCCCACACCAATCGGTCATGCGGGGTGTTGAACACGGCATGCAGGGCAATGGTCAATTCCACGGTGCCGAGGTTCGACGACAAATGCCCGCCGGTACGCGACACCGATTGCAAGATGAATTCACGCAGTTCAACCGCCAGTTGCCGCAGGTGCGCGCGGTCGAGCGCACGCAGGTCTTCAGGCGAGGCGATGCGGTTCAGCAGAGAAAACGAAGCAGTCATGATGGGCGAAGCGTGGAACCACGCGTGGAGCGGAGCCTGAGTCAGCGTGTCGGGGGAGAAGCGCGACGCCACATCGCGGCGAGCAGCAGGGCAGACGCCAGAACGAATCCGGCCGCAGACCAGAACGGCAGCGCCAAACCGAAGACCGAAGGGGTATCGGCGCAAAGCCCATCTGCGCGAAACATCCACGGTGCCCACTGCGTGAGCGGCCAGTGGTTGATCACCGCAGCCAGCGGGTCTAGGCCGCAGAGCTGCCCTGGGTGCAAAACCAGCCAGATATGCCGGGCGGCAAAACCCAGCCCGACGAGGCCGCTGAGCACCCCGAAACCCAGCACGACACGCGCCGCGAGCCGAGCATTCGAGCGCATCAGGCTGATAGCGGATAGCGAAAAAATCAACACGCCCAGATAAGCCAAGCGCTGCAGAATGCACAGAGGACAGGGGGCAAACCCCTTGCGCTGCAGCCAGAGCGCCCCGCCCAGCGTGCCCAGCGCAGTGGCTGCAGCGAGAGCCGGGAGCGCGCTGGCGTGGCGTTGATTCATGGTGACCGTCTCTTGAGTAGAGGAGGAAATCGAGGTGTGGACGGGTCAATGCTCGCGCAACACGATCAGATCGGCAAGTTCGCGCAAGCGCTGGCTGGCTGCGCGTTGTGGCGGCGGCAGGGCATCGAGTGCGGCTTGCGCCTTGTCGCGCAGACCATGCGCCAGCTTGCGCGCGGCGTCCAGACCCAGCGCGGAGACGTAGGTGGACTTGTTTTGCTGCGCGTCCTTGCCCGCGGTTTTTCCAAGGGTATGAGAATCGGCAGTGACATCCAGAATGTCATCCACCACCTGAAAGGCCAGGCCCACGGCGTCGCCATAGGTTTCAAGGGCCGGATACGTTTGCGCCGGATGCGCCGTATCGAATCCGCCGCAGGCTGCGCCCATCAGCACGCTGGCCTTGAGCAAGGCGCCGGTCTTGCGGCTGTGCATGTGCATCAGATCGTCACCGCTGACCGCGCCTCCGGTCGCAAGAATGTCGAGCGTTTGGCCACCGGCCATGCCGTCAGCGCCGGAAGCCCGCGCCAGCAGCGCACACAGCCGCGCCTGCAGCGCCAGAGCGATGTCTGCCTCGGGCGTCAGCACTTCGTAGGCCAGGGCTTGCAGGGCATCTCCGGCCAGCAGCGCCAGGGCTTCGCCAAATCGCACATGGGTTGTGGGTTGGCCGCGCCGCAGCACGTCGTCGTCCATGCAGGGCAAATCGTCGTGCACCAACGAATAGGCATGCACCAGTTCCACCGCGCAGGCGGCACGGTCGAGCGCAAGGTCGTCGGCCTGCACACACTCGCCAGCCGCCCACACCAGCAGGGGGCGAACGCGCTTGCCTCCCATGGCTGCGGCATAGTGCATCGCTTCGTAGAGTTGCGGCACCAGCGGGTGCTCCGGCGGCACGAAGCGCTCGATCAACTGCTGGGCCCGGGCTTGGTGCTGGTGCAGCCAGTGATCAAAGGATTGGTTGAGCGGCAGCACGCCCGGTTGAGTGGAGCCCGGTGGCACGCTCTCCAACTGCAGCACCTCAGACACGGTCATCCTCGTCATCGGGTTCCGTGTGCAAGGGTTTGATCTGCTCGCCATCGAGCACCTGAACCTGCTGCTCCACCGCCTGCAGTTTGCCGCGGCAGAACTGCAGCAGCAGATTGCCGCGCTTGTAGGAAGACAGCGTGTCGTCGAGGCTGAGCTGCCCTCCTTCCATGGCCTGCACGATCTGCTCCAACTCGGCCAGCGCCTGTTCGTAGCTGGCTGGGGCCTGATCGGCATGGCGGGCAGTTTTGGCGGAGGGCATCTTGTGGCGAGGGGATCAAAGGTGTTCATTTTAGGCGCGGCATCGCGGCTCGGCGTGAAGCATGGACTCTACAATCGGCCACTACCTCATTAGGTAGGGGTTCTTTTCAACGAATTGTGGAGGTGCATCGCCATCATGTCCGATCTGAGCATTCGTCTGTCGCAAGATCATTTGCAATTGCCGGTTTCAACCTATTTCGATGACGACTTGTTCAAGCTGGAGCAGGAACAGATATTCCGCTCCGGCCCGCGCTATCTCGGACATGAACTCACGGTACCCAAGATCGGCGACTACGCCGCGCTCGCCCAGGAAGGTGAAGGCCGCGCGCTGATTCACGGGCCTGAAGGCATTGAACTGCTCTCCAACATCTGCCGCCACCGGCAGGCCGTGATGCTGCGCGGCATGGGCAGCACGGGCAAGAACATCGTCTGCCCGCTGCATCGCTGGACCTACGGTCTCGACGGTCAACTCGTCGGCGCTCCTCACTTCGAGCAAGACCCCTGCCTGCATCTGCAAACCTATCCGCTGCAACGCTGGAACGGCATGCTGTTTGAGGACAACGGCTATCCCGTGGCCCAGACCATGGCGCAACTGGCCGTGCTCAAGGAATTCGATTTCTCCGGCTTCGTGCACGACCACACCGAAATGCACGTGTGCAACTACAACTGGAAGACCTTCATCGAGGTCTATCTGGAGGACTACCACGTCGTGCCCTTCCACCCCGGGCTGGGCAAGTTCGTCGACTGCAATGTGCTGCAATGGCAGTTCGCGCCGGAATGGAGCGTGCAGACCGTGGGCGTCCATGAAGGTCTGCAGCACCCGGGCAGCGCGGTGTACAGCAAATGGCATCAGGCGGTGCTCAACTTCCGCTCCGACAAAAAGCTGCCCGAACACGGCGCCATCTGGCTCACCCTCTACCCCAACATCATGTTGGAGTGGTATCCGCATGTGCTTGTGGTGTCCACGCTCTACCCGCTGGGCCCGCAGAAAACCCTGAACATGGTGGAGTTTTTCTACCCCGAAGAAATCGCAGCGTTCGAGCGCGAGTTCATCATGGCCGAGCGCGCGGCCTATATGGAAACCTGCGCAGAAGACGACGAAATCGCCGAACGCATGGATGCCGGCCGCAAAGCGCTGTTCGAGCGCGGCGACGACCAGCACGGCCCCTACCAGTCGCCGATGGAAGACGGCATGCGACATTTCCACGCCTGGTACCGCGACAAACTGCAGGTTCCAGCCTGAGCGCTATGTAGCCCCCTTTCAACCCGCATCGGAAGCCACCATGCGGGTTTTTGCTTTATGGTTTCACATCCCCGCCTCAGAACAGACGCTGCGCATCACGTCCTCACACTACACCACCCTGATTACCGCCTCCGAACTGGCCTCACTGCAAAACGCTTTCATCGTCGACTGCAGTCACGACCTCGCCCAGCCCGAAGCGGGCCAGCAGGCCTATGACCGGGCTCATATTCCTGGCGCGATCTTTCTTCACCTCGACCACGATCTGTCCGCCCCAAAGAGCGGGCACAACGGTCGGCACCCTCTGCCCGACCCCGATGCCTTCGCAGCCCGACTCGCCCAGCTCGGCCTGCGCCAAAATCAGCAGGTCGTCGCTTACGACCGTGCCGGCGGCAGCTTTGCCGTGCGCCTGTGGTGGATGCTGCGCTGGCTCGGCCACGACGCGGTGACCGTGCTCGATGGCGGCTGGCAGGCCTGGATCGCCGCTGGCGGCGCGAGCGAGGGCACGGCGCCAGCGGCCCGCGCGCCGGGCGACTTCAGCCGTCGCCCCACACTGGTAGGCGCCGTGCCTGCGCGCGGGGTGCTCGACAACCTGCGCAGCGGCAAGCACCTCGTTCTGGACGCGCGCGCGCCGGAGCGATATGCGGGCGAAGTCGAGCCGATCGATCCGGTCGGCGGACATATTCCCGGGGCGAAAAACCGCTTCTTCCAAACCAATCTGCAGCCCGACGGAACCTTCAAGTCGCGCGAGCAATTGCGCGAAGAATTCACCGCGCTGCTCGAAGACTGGGACCCGCGCGATGTGATCCATCATTGCGGCTCCGGCGTCACAGGCTGCCACAACTTGCTGGCGATGACCTACGCCGGCATGGACGGCAGCCTGCTCTACCCCGGCTCCTGGAGCGAGTGGTGCGCCGATCCGGCACACCCCGTTGCAACCGGGCGCACACCCGGCAAGGTTTGATCTGCAACAAGCCCGCCAATACATTCGAGGAGCAGCATATGGATCGTGATTGAGGCTTCTATCCACCGCAATCCCGATCAGTTCACCTACAGCTCACCTACTCTAAACGGAGATCGATATGTATAAAAAAATACTCGTCCCCACCGACGGTTCCGACACCGGGGCCAAAGTGATTCCCCATGCGGTAGCTTTGGCCAAAAGCTGTGGCGCTGCGGTGGTGGGCCTCAACGTCACCGACCCGTATCCCTACTCCGGCCTGGCCGAAACAGTGCCCATCACGGCGGACCAGTACCGCGTGCACGTCACGCAAGAGGCGGAAGATGCCCTCAAGCCTCTGCAGGACGCCTGCAAAGCCGCTGATCTGGCCTTCGAGCCCATCATTGCCGAAGACATCCACCCCTGGAAAGCCATGCTCGACGTGGCCAAGGACCGCGGTTGCGATCTGGTGGTGATCGCCTCCCACGGACGCCGCGGCATGCAAGCCCTGCTACTGGGCAGCGAAACCCAGAAGCTTCTGACCCATTCCACCATTCCGGTACTGGTTCTGCGCTGACCGGCCTTTCAAAAGGAGCACTCCCATGTTCAACCATCTACTCTTGTCCACCGACGGCTCAGAGCTTGCGGACAAGGCGCTGCCCTACACCATAGAGCTAGCGAAAAAGTTCGGCTCCAAAATCACCGTCTGCTCGGTCATCGATCTGTATCCCTACATCGGCGCGATTGAAGTCATGCCAGTCGGCATGGACCAGTGGCAGGACGAAGTACGCAAACAGGCCAACGTGGCGCTGCAGCATATGAGCGAGCGCATCAATGCGGCCGGGCTGAGTTGCGACACCGTGGTGGAAGAAGACGCCCAAGCCTGGCGCGGTCTGCTCGCCGCCGCCGAAAAGCAGGGCTGCGACGCCATTGTCATTGCCTCGCACGGCCGCAGCGGCATGACCTCGGCCATGCTGGGCAGCCAGACTTCACGGGTGCTGTCGCATTCCAAACTGCCGGTGCTGGTCGTTCGCTGAGAGCGTTGGCTCCCCAAAACTGCCTCAGCCGCTGAGCAGTTTGTCCACCGGGAACGTTTGCGGATACCCTATTTCCGTCTGACACATACCGTCCTGCGGCGGCTCGTCGGCGGCAGCTAAGGCAACCACCTGATGCTGACGCAGCCAGGCCAGCGCGCGGTTCCAGCCGTCCTGGGCGTCCTTGGCGTTGTAGCTGGGCCGGTAGTCGGCATGAAAACCGTGACCGGCGTCGGGATACACCACGATTTCGGACGCCTTGGCCGCAGCGCTGCCGTCGGCAAGCGCCTTGCGCATCTGCTCAACTGATTCCTGTGTGATGCCCTGGTCTTTCCCGCCGTAAAGACCGAGTACGGGCCCCTTGAGTTCCTTGACGATATCCACCGGGTTCTTGGGCGCCAAGACAGAAGGCGTGCCGACCAGGCGGCCATACCAGGCCACGCACGCCTGTACCGGCGCATGTGCGCAGTAAAGCCACACCATGCGTCCCCCCCAGCAGAACCCGGTGATGCCGACATGGTCCGCCTTGCCGCCATTGGCCAGCGCCCAGTTTCGGCAGGCGTCCAGATCCTGCATGACCTGGGCATCGGGCACTTTGGAGATGACCTTGCTCATTACCTCGGCGATGCTGCCATAGGCCATCGGATCGCCCTGCCGCACGAACAGATCGGGCGCCAGCGCGAGATAGCCTTGGTGCGCGAAGCGCCGCGCGACATCGGCGATGTACTCGTGCACCCCGAAAATCTCTGACACCACCAGGACCACGGCCAGATCGGTCTTGCCCTTGGGCTGCGCCCGGTAAACCGGAATCTTCTGACCGCCGGCTTCGATCTGCACCTCTCCGGCGAGCAGGCCGTCTGCAGAGGTTTGCACCACGGTCTGTGCAATCACCGGGCCTGCCGCTGCGGCGAAACCCACCCCCAGTGCGGTACGCACGAAATCACGCCGGGAAAGCTCGCCGTCGGGACGGCCCGGTGCGAGACTCTGGAATTGCGCCTTCAGATCTTCGTTCCACATCGCTGTCTCCTCTCGTCGAAATGTGAGTAAATGCTACAGAGAACCGATCCAGTGATGCAGATGGGGATAAATTGACCTATTCCGCCCCGCGCCGACACTGCTCCAGCAACGCTGCGATGCCCTGCTTGCCGAGACGGCGCATCGTCGCCCGGTTGGCCTGGTAAATGGCGGCCGCTTCGGGAAAAGCAGTTACCGCGCGGTCGATGCTGGATTCTCGGATCAGATGCAGCATGGGAAACGGCGAGCGATTGGTCGCGTTGGTCACGTCGTTCGGGCGAGCGCCGGCGAACCGATACTGCGGGTGAAAGCTGGCGATCTGCAGGAAGCCGAGCAGGCCAAGTTGTTCCAGCCTCTCGTCGGCCTCGTCGAGAAAAGCGTTGTACTGCGCGAAATGCACGAGCGTGTGCGGGTGAATGAGCAAGGTGGTCTCCACCTCGTCGGGCGCGGTGCGCATCAGCAGTTGCAGCTCATCGCCGAGGCTGCGCAGCAAGCCCTCGGGCGTCGTGGCCTCGCAGTGCGCATAGCGGATACGGCCTTTCACTTGCGGCGCCTTGGCAAAGGGGCACAGATTCAGCCCGATCACCATGCGGTCGACCCAGGCACGGGTCTGCGTCACGACGGGATCGTTGGGCGATTGCGGGCAGTTCATGCCGTGCGTCAAACGGCTTGTCGCCACTGCGCATCGAGTTGCGCGATCCAGAGCGCCTTGTCGCCATCGGCGGCGAAGCTGGCTTCGAGGCTGTTGCGCAGCAACGCGTAGGCCTGCGCCGCACCCAAGGCGGGTTGCGCGGCAAACAGCTCGGTCAGGTTGTCGTTCACATACCCGCCGAAATACGCCGGATCATCGGAATTGACCGTGACTTTCAGCCCAGCGGCAAGCAGCTGCGGCAGATTGTGTTGCGCCAGATCGGGCACGACGCACAGCCGCACATTCGAAAGCGGGCAGACAGTGAGCGGCATCTGCTCGCGGGCCAGACGCTGCATCAAGGCCGGGTCTTCGCTGGCGCGCACGCCGTGGTCGATGCGCTCGACTTTCAGCACGTCAAGCGCACCCAGCACATAGGCCGGCGGGCCTTCTTCACCGGCATGCGCCACGGCATGCAGCCCCATTTCGCGGGCGCGGGCAAACACGCGGCTGAACTTCTCGGGGGGATTGCCGCGCTCGGACGAATCGAGCCCGATGCCGATGAGATGATCGAGCCAAGGCTGCGCTGCGTCGAGCATCTGCAAGGCGTCTTCTTCGGACAGGTGGCGCAGCACGCTCACAATCCAGCCGACGCTCAGCCCGAGTTCGTCCTGCGCCCGCTGCGCCGCCTGGATGAAAGCCGGCATGAACACCTCGAAACCGACGCCCCGCGCGGTATGGCTCTGCGGGTCGAAAAACGGCTCCACGCGCACTACATGATCGCGCGCAGCGCGCTGGAAATAGGCCCAGGCCAGGTCGAAAAAATCCTGCTCGGTGCGCAGCACATCGCATCCGGCGTAATACAGATCGAGGAAGGACTGCAGGTCGGTGAAGGCATAGGCCTTGCGCAGCGCCTCGACATCGGCATACGGCAGCGACACGCCGTTGCGCTGCGCCAGCGCAAAGATCAACTCCGGCTCCAGCGTGCCCTCGATATGCACATGCAATTCAGCCTTCGGGCTGACGCGCAGTAAATGGGCAACGCGCTCAACAGGCAAGGCGGTGATGTCTGGACGGGACGGGGTGAGGTTGTCTGAAATCATTCGCACAGTTTAGGAGCAAGGCCTTGGAAATGCAGTTGTCTTCTCCCGAATTGCTCTCCTGCAACCCCCTTGCCCTTGCACTATGTTGTGCTTTACAAATTCACCGACCCACAGGAGCACGGCATGATCGAACGCAGACCGTTTGAACAACTCGGCGGCGACCGCCTCGCCTGGCGGGACACGCGGCACCACTTTTCGTTTGCCGGGTATCACGACCC
>CALBRU010000037.1 GCA_937927695.1 uncultured Thiomonas sp.
GAACAAGCCGAAGGCTTGCGCGCGGAATGCTTCGATATCAGCCACACCGCCGGCGAGGCCACGCAGGCGTCTTGCGTGGTGTATGCGGAACACGCGATGCAGCCGTCGCAATACCGGCGGTTTCGCATCAATGACATCACGCCGGGCGACGACTACGCCGCGATGCGTCAGGTGCTCACCCGACGTTACAAGCGCGTTGCCGAGGCGCTGGCCCAGGGGGCGTTTGCTGCCGACGGCGAAACGCCCAGCGATGCGCGCCTGCCCGATCTGGTGCTGGTCGATGGCGGTCGCGGGCAGGTGACGATGGCGCGCGAGGTGTTCACCGAGCTCGGTCTGGATCTCAGCGTGATCGTTGGCGTGGAAAAGGGCGAGGGCCGCAAGGTCGGTCTGGAGGAACTGGTGTTTGCAGATGGCCGTCCCAAGCTCACATTGCCCGCCGATAGCGCCGCCCTCATGCTGGTGGCGCAGATACGCGACGAGGCGCACCGTTTTGCCATCACCGGCATGCGAGCGGCGCGCGCCAAGGTGCGCACGGGTGGCTCGCGGCTTGAAGATATCCCCGGCATCGGCCCCAAGCGCCGCGCCAAGCTGCTGGCGCGGTTTGGCGGTATTCGTGGCGTCGAGGCCGCCAGCGAAGACGACTTGATGACGGTGGACGGCATCTCCCGCGAACTCGCCCACACGCTGTACAAGGCGCTGCACTAAAAAAGTAAGCGCCTCGTTGCTTGTTGGACGACTTATTTGGCCGCGTGCTTGTTGTGCAGCGAGGCCTTGTACAACGCGACAACTTCCTTGAACTGCTCGGGGTTCAGCAGAGTGCGCATTCTGTCCACGCAGCCCGCGCGCATGGCCACCAGCGCGGCTTCCTGCTTGCTGATGTCTTCGATCAGGGCTTGACGCTCGGGGGTGTCGCCCATGCCATCCAACAGCGCAGCGCGCAGTTGCAGGCGGGTGTTGGCCAGCTTGTCTTCAGCGGCCTGGCGTTTGGCGGGTGCGGTTTTGAGCCATTGGGCAAACTGCTCTTGCTGGGCGGCATCGAGCTTGAGCGCTTTTTCGTGCTGTTTGATGATGGGAACCAGCGCGATGACCGGCTCGCCCAGGGTATAAGCGGGGCGTTCGGCTCGGGCGGACTGCATCGGGGCGACGAAGCCGAGTAAGGAAAAGAGAAAGAGCGCGGCGATCAGGGCGCTGCGCTTGAAGCGTTGTTGGGTGGAAGTCAGCATAGCAATCTCCTGTGGGTCTGTTCCTGCAAAAGGCAGGGCTGAAACATGAATGTAATCAGATGTATCAGATTGTCTGTTGATCTCACACAAAAACAGGAGTTGTGCGGCAAAGAGCCGCAGGTTTGTTAATCGGTACGGCAAAAGCGGCTTGGGGATGTCAGTTTCGGCTGAAATTCCCCCCGCCCCGAATTGCGAATTGATATAGGTCAAGCGCCCGTTTTGTGCTGCCGCCGCTAAGGCACGCAACCCGTCTAGGCTTCGCCCTGCCTGCATCGGGATGGTGCGGCGCTGAAGCCTGAACTACGGTGTGGTGAACCGTCGCGTGTGGATTAACGGCGGCGCTAATCGGGTCATTTCGGCGGGGCATTCAGGGTTTTCCCAGCGGCGTTTTGTCATCTTGTTCCCTGATCTATATCAGCGAATACTGATGCATGGATATAGACATGACGGCCAGCGGCGTCAAGACCGTAATCCACCGTCAACACATTGCTTGAAGGAGTTTGTATGTCTGAGTTGCTTGGCATTTACCCGACATGGTATGTGCCCCAAATTGGCACGGCCTGGGTGATGGGCATCATCGGCACGATTCATGTGCTGGCGTCCAACACCTCGGTTGGCGCCGCTGTGTTGTTTGCCCTGCTGGAAAGCCGGTCGGTGCGCGAGAACAAGCCGGAAATCATGCAGTACATCAAGAAGTACGGCATGTTTCTGCTGGTGTTTTCGTACATCTGGGGCTCGGTCACCGGTCCGGGCATCTGGTATTCCACCACGGTGGCCAGCCCGCGCGGCATTTCCGCGCTGATCCACAACTTCGTCTGGGCCTGGGCCACCGAGTGGGTGTTTTTCACCGTGGAGGTGATCGGGGTTTACGCGCTGGTCTACACCATCGGCAAGATCGATCCGAAAACGCATCTGAAAATCACCTGGACATTCGTGGTGAGTTCTGTGGCCACGCTGGTGCTGATCATCGGCATCCTGTCGTTCATGATGTGGCCGGGCAGCGACCGCTGGTATCTCACCGGCTCGGTGTTCGATGCGTTCTACAACCTGAACTTTGCCGCGCAGCTTGCCGATCGGGGCTTCCTGATGCTGACTTCGGCCGCAGTGGTGGGCAGCATCATCGTCGCCGCCATACCCAAAGGGGATCCGCTGCGGCGAGACGTGGGACAGACCGTAGCCAGACTCGGTCTCACCGGTCTGGTCGGCGGGGCGCTGTCATTCATGTGGTACGTCGCCACGCTGCCACCCAATGCGCTGGTCATCCTCAAGGATCGGATGCCGCATTGGTTTGGTTATGTCGATGTCCGCGTCACCACCTTCGTACCGCTGATGGTCACGTCGCTGCTCATTGGCGCCTATCTGCTTTGGATCTATCTCAAGCCGCAAGCGGTGCGCGTGCCCTTGGCTGCAGCCATGGTGGTCATCCTGCTGGTCGCTGGAATCTGGCCGGAAGAACGCACCCGCGAAACCCTGCGCAAACCCTGGGTGGTGGGGCAGTACATGTACTCGAACCAGACCATTGGGCGCGATGTGCCGGGCCTGGGCATCAAGGACGAAGTGCCCATCATCGCCAAAGAGGGGCTGCTCAAGGCGGCGGCTTTCGTCCCGGCCGATCTGCGGGTGATCACGCCGCAGAACCAGATGGAGGCCGGGCGATTGCTGGCGGTGATGTCCTGCGCCAATTGCCACTCGATCAACAAGGACGGACCGCTGCGCCCGTTGCCCAAGCTGCTGCACGGCACGACGGACGTGGCGATGATCCAGGGCTTCCTTGCCGGGCCGCTAGCCCATGGCACCGTGCCTTACATGCCCAAGATTGATTTGCCCGACGACGAGCAAAAGGCCCTTGCCACCTTCCTGGCTGCCGTCAATGCCGGCACAGTGGACGCCGAGGGTCGTCTGATCGCTCGTGCGCCCGTTGCGGCGCCGCTGCGCACCGCCGTGGCGCAAGCCGCTGATCAGCAACCTACCAAAGCAAAGGACTGACATCATGGATAACGCTTCCGTTTCCGCCATGCTGCACGCCTTGCAGGACCCGGCTGGTCTGCCAGCGCCTGCGTGGATTTTCCAGTATCTCAATGTGCTGACCTGGTCGTTTCACATCGCCTTCGTCAATCTGGCTCTCGGCTCGGGACTGCTGGCCATCATCGCTTTCATGCGCCGCCAGCAGCCCGCCTGGGCGCGGCTGTCGGTGGCGATGACCGGGGTGGCCAAGATCGCCGTTTCGATGGCCATCGTGCTGGGCGTGGCGCCGCTGCTGTTCACCCAGACGATTTATGACCCGTCCTGGTACACCAGCAATGTGCTGTCGGCCTTCTGGGTGATCTTTTTCATCTTCACCCTGGGGATTGGCTACACCCTGTGGTTCGTGTTCTATTTCAAGAACCACGACGTGTCGCACGCAGCCCAAGCCCCGGACACCACCGTGTGGTGGGCCACGGCAGCGCTTTCCCTGCTGATCTTCGACGGCTTCATCATGCATGTGCTGTCGTATCAGGGGCTGTTTCCGCAGAAGTGGATGCAGTGGTACGCCCCGCAAGGCGTGCCGGTGATGAACGGCATGGGCATTCACGCCTTCGAGCTGCCGCGTTTCGCGTTCTTCATCGTCATGTCGCTGACCATGACCGGGGTTTTTCTGCTGGGCTACGCACGCTATTTCCGTGCACGAGACGACTTTCCCAGTGACTATCTGGATCTGGCGCACCGTATCGGCGTGAAGACCGCTTACTGGGGTGTGGCGCTGCAGCTCATCACCGGCCTGCTCTGGGCCTGGGGACTACCTGCCTACATGCAGGTGTTCACCCAGCCGCTGTTCTGGCTCACCCTGCTGCTGATCGTCGGCGTAGTGCTATACGCGCGGCAAGTGCCCGTGGGGGGTTCCGCCCTGCAGGCGTATTCAGCCATGGCGTTCTATGCCTTGATGGCTCTGGTTGTCTCGGTGGACCGCGAGGCACTGCGCGTGGCGTATCTGGCTCCATTCCACTACGACCTCGCCTCGAAACCGCATTACGAGTGGGGCGCGGTGGTCTGGTTCTTCGCCACTTTTGTCGCGGTGGGCGGTTCTCTCGTGACGTTCTATACCACCATGCTGTGGAAAGCCGGCAAGGTCAAAGGGCTTTACACCGCGGATCGCACCGTATCCCGTC
>CALBRU010000038.1 GCA_937927695.1 uncultured Thiomonas sp.
GCGCATCACCGCCTACATCGCCTCGGGCGTGGAACAAGGCGCGAAGCTGCTGGTGGACGGTCGCGGTCTTGCAGTGCCTGGACATGAAAAAGGCTTCTGGATCGGCGGCACGGTGTTCGATCAGGTCACGCCCGAGATGCGCATCTATCAGGAAGAAATCTTCGGCCCGGTGTTGTCCTGCGTGCGCGTGCCCGACTTCGGCGCCGCGCTCGATTTAGTCAACAAGCACGCCTACGGCAACGGCGTGGCCTGCTTCACGCGCGACGGCCACGTGGCGCGCGAATTCGGTCGCCGTGCGCAGGTCGGCATGGTGGGCATCAACGTGCCCATTCCGGTGCCGATGGCGTGGCATGGCTTCGGCGGCTGGAAGGCCAGCCTGTTTGGCGACATGCATGCCTATGGCGAGGAAGGCGTGCGCTTTTACACCAAGCAAAAGAGCATCATGCAGCGCTGGCCGGAAAGCACGCCCAAGGGCGCCGAGTTCGTCATGCCTACCTCCAAGTAAGCGCAGCGTGGCCGATACCACCTTCGACTACATCATCATCGGCGCGGGCACCGCGGGCAGCCTTCTGGCCAACCGCCTGAGCGCCGATGCCGACAAGCGCGTGCTGCTGATCGAGGCCGGGCGCAAGGACGACTACCCCTGGATTCACATTCCGGTGGGCTATCTGTACTGCATCGGCAACCCGCGCACCGACTGGCTCTACCACACCGAAGCCGACCCCGGGCTCAACGGCCGCACCCTGCGCTACCCGCGCGGCAAAGTGCTGGGCGGGTGCAGCAGCATCAACGGCATGATCTATATGCGCGGCCAGGCCCGCGACTACGACGCCTGGGCCGCCCTGTCCGGCGACGGAGCCTGGCGCTGGGACGCTTGCCTGCCTGACTTCATCGCCCACGAAAACCACTGGCGCCGCGATGCCGGCGCCGACCGCGCGAACGATCCATCCTTCGCGGCGCTGCACGGCCAAGGCGGCGAGTGGCGGGTGGAAAAGCAACGTCTGCGCTGGGACATCCTCGATGCCTTCGCCCTGGCGGCGCAACAGGCCGGCATTCCCGCCACCGACGACTTCAACCGCGGCAGCAACGAGGGCGTGAGCTATTTCGAGGTCAATCAAAAGGGCGGCTGGCGTTGGAACACGGCCAAGGCCTTTTTGCGCCCGACCTGCTATGGCCGCCCGAACTTCGAACTCTGGAATGGCGCCCACGTCACCCGTCTGCTATTCGACACCGCGCCTGACGGCAGCCAACGCTGCACTGGCGTCGAGGTGTGGACGGGTCAGGAAAAAATCACGGCGCACGCCACCCGCGAGGTGCTGCTCAGTGCGGGCGCCATCGGCTCGCCGCAAATCCTGCAGCTCTCGGGCGTAGGGCCTGCGGCGCTGCTGCAGCAACACGGCATCACGCCGCTGATCGATCTGCCGGGCGTGGGCGCGAATCTGCAGGATCATCTGCAGATCCGCGCGGTGTTCAAGGTGAGGGGCGCGCGCACGCTGAACACGCGGGCGGCGTCAAGCTGGGGCAAGGCGATGATCGGGCTGGAATATGCCCTCAGGCGCACCGGCCCGATGAGCATGGCGCCCAGCCAGCTCGGCGTGTTCACCCGCAGCAGCGCGCAGTACGACCACCCCAATATTCAGTACCACGTGCAGCCGCTCAGCCTGGACGCTTTCGGCGAACCGCTGCACAGCTTCGACGCCTTCACTGCCAGCGTCTGCAATCTCAACCCCGGCAGCCGCGGAACGGTGCAGATCAAAAGCCCGCGGTTTGCCGATGCACCCGCCATTGCGCCCCACTATCTCAGCACCGACGAAGATCGTCAGGTAGCGGCCGACAGTCTGCGCCTCACCCGTCGCATCGTGGGGCAGCCGGCGCTGACGCGCTACGCGCCGGAAGAGTTCAAGCCGGGTACGCAGTTTCAGACCGATGCCGAACTCGCCCGCGTGGCCGCAGACATCGCCACCACCATCTTCCACCCCGCAGGAACCACGGCCATGGGCCGGGCCGACGACCCCGATGCGGTCGTGGATACGCGGCTGCGCCTTCGCGATGGCCGCGGCGGCGTGGTGGCCGGGCTGCGCGTGGTCGACGCCGGGGTCATGCCCCGGATTCCCAGCGGCAACATCAACAGCCCGACGCTGATGATCGCCGAGAAAGCCGCACGCTGGATCCGCGCCGATGCGCGAATCCAGCGCTGATCACAGCGCTTCGGCGCTGTAGCGTACGCTCAGCGTGTGGGTTTCGCCGGGCTGCAAGGTGAGCGCGTTGTCTGCCGCGTTGGCCGACTCCACGCACAGCATGTTGCGCCAACCCTGCGCGGTGAAGTCGCCCATGGCGGCAGCTTTCTGCTCCCACGGCGTCCAGACCACGGTGGACGCCGATCCCTGCTTGGCAATGCGAATGCGCCGCTGCAGCAGCGGATCGACGATGACGCACTCCGCAGGTGTGTCCACATACACCCGGTCGGTCTCGGCGGCGAAGCGCACCGCGCCCTGTTGCTGCTTGCGGGCGAAGGCCTCGGTCTTGTCGAGGTAGCTGCAGCCATCGAGTCCCAGCAATTGCACCTCGGCAATGTCGCCGACCTGGAAATAAGTGTGCAGCGCCTCGCTGAGCGGCAGCGGCTGCGCGGTGGCGTTGTGCGTGATCAGCTCCATCTCCAACACCTCCGACACGCGGATGCGCAGGGAAACCGGCGTGTCATGCGGCCATTGCGCGCGGGTGGCATCTGAGGGCTGCAGTTGCAGCGTGAGGTGCGTCGCGCCTTGCGATGCCCCGCTGTCCACCACCGCCCAGGGCACGGTGCGGGCAAAGCCGTGCGCCGGAAAGCTGCTCTCGCTGGCGTGCGGCCCGAACCACGGCCAGCACACCGGCACGCCGCCTCGAATGGACTTACCCGGCAAATAGCGCGCCGCTTCAGACACCCACACCACCGGCTCCGGCTGCGACTTGGGGCGAAAGCTGGTGAGGTGAGCGCCCTGCAGACAGAGACTGGCCACGCCTGCGGCATGGTCGATTTCAGCGAAGATCAGCCCGGTTGGATGGGCATGGAAACGAAGTTGGCCGGGGATGGAAAAACGGCTGAGCGAGTCGAGGCTGTGCATGGCGGTGGAGCTTGCGAGTGGGAAGGGAAATGACATTTTCCACCGACCCGGGCGCGCGCCGTCAAATCGTCACGCGCGGCACCCGGGTGGAGGTCCAGGCGGCGAGCAGCGTCAGCCCGCCAGCGCAGAAAAACGCCAGATGGAAAGCGCGAATCACCGACTGAGCCGCGGCGGGGTCTGCCGTGTGCAGAGCGGCCTGCAAGTCGGCGCTCGACGTCAGCCCGAACACCAGCGAACCAAACACCGCTGTGCCCACCGCCGCCCCGGTGGAGCGCGCCAGAGACACCGTGGCCGCCGCGGCGCCCAAGCGGCTGCGCCCCGCCACCGTCTGCACCACCAGTTGCGCCGTCGGCATCACCGTGCCGAATCCCAGCCCCGCCGCAACCCCCAGCGCACCGATGACCCACGGCGCCGCAGGCACCACTCCGAGCAAGCCCAGCGCCATCGCCGCAACGCTCAGCCCCCAGCGCGCCGGCACATCGGGACGGCCCGTGCGCGCCACTACGCGGCCTGTGGCGTTGGAGCCGAGCACCAGCCCGGCGGTGAGCGGCAACAGCAGCAGGCCCGCGTGCGCCGCGCCGGTGGCGTGTCCCACCTGCAGATAAACCGGCAGAAAGAACACCAGCGCAAACAGACCCGCCGCAAACAGCACCATGGTCGCAGCCGTCCATCCGATGGCGGGCAGATGAAGCAACTCAAGGGGAAGAAACGGGTGGGGATGCCGCCGTTCGCGCCAGAACAACAGTACGCCCAGCACCAATGCCGTCCCCGCCATGAGCGCGCTGGGCAGCGAAGCCCAGGCGAAACGGTGTCCCGCCAGTGTGAGCCACAACAGCAGGGTGGAAGCCGAGGCGGCGAACAGCAACACGCCCAGGGCATCGTGCGACTGCCCCGGTTGCGCGTAGCGCGCGCTGGCCGGCAGGCGCGACACCCGCCACACCGCCAGCGCAGCCAGCGGCAGATTGCCGATAAACAGCCAGCGCCAGCTGAAGTGACTGACGACCAAGCCGCCCAAAACCGGCCCCGTCACGCTGGCCAGCACGAACACCACGCCGAAATACGCCTGAAAGCGCGGCCTTTGGCGCGGCGGCACCACTTCGCCGATGAGTGCCTGACTCATCACCATCAAACCGCCACCGCCCAGACCCTGCAACAGCCGCGCGCCAATCAACCACCACATGCCCTGCGCTGCGGCACAGGTCAGCGAACCCAACGCAAACAGGCCCAACGCCGCCATGAGCGCATCGCGGCGGCCGTAGCGATCTCCGAGACGTCCATACAGCGGCGCCATGATGGTGGAGGCCAGCAGATAGCCCACGGCGATCCAGGCGCTATCGGCAAAGTCGCCCAGATCACGCGCGATGGCCGGCGTGGCGGCCGCCAGCAAGGTCTGATCGACGGCTGCCAAAAAAATCGGCAGCATGACCGCAGCGAACAAGCGCACAAATGCTGCCCGGCTGACAACAGCATCCTCCAACTCTGTGGTGGAAGAAGAAACAGCAGTTTGCGACATGCAGAGCATCCCTCAAGGCAACGCGAGCGGCCCAAGCCGCTCGACGCATGCAGCCCGATCCAGTCGGGCCGCAATGCAAGCTTAGCCCGTGAACGCTAGTTGCCGCTGATCTCGCTGGCCGCACGCGATCTGCAGATCGTTCTGCAAACCCATGCTCTTGCACAGACCCTTCGGCGCCTTGTTCAGATATTGAATGACCCTGGCATCGCCTTACATGCTGCGTTTCCAGAGGGCTTTATGGGCTGCGGAAAGTACCAAAGCGCAAGCGTAGCCGCGCGGCTCATTCCAGATGTCATGGAGGGTGTCTCGCTTACCCACATCACCCACCTTCGCCCGCTAATATGTCGCCTTTTACGCGAGACATTCCCGCGCAATCCAACAAGTTGGGCCGTTAGCTCAGTTGGTTAGAGCAGAGGACTCATAATCCTTTGGTCGCTGGTTCGAGCCCAGCACGGCCTACCAAACTTCACTCAGACGCAGCCGATTGCGCTCCACCCTCGTGATGCCAAGCTGGACGACTTACTTGCTGTTCATCAGCTTTGCGCTGGCCGCCTCGTTCACACCGGGGCCTGCGGTCATGCTGTCCATCCATAACGCCATGCACCACGGCTGGAGGCACGCCATTTTGTCTTCGCTGGGCAATATCACCGGGTTGCTGGTGCTGGCGACGCTCAGCGCCTTGGGGCTCAACGCCATACTCCAGACCTCCGAACTGGCCTTCACTGTGGTGAAGTTCGCAGGCGCCGCTTATTTGATCTGGCTGGGCGTGCAGCAATGGCGCCATGCGGCTCGGCGCCCCGCAAGCGCGCAAGCGAAGACGGTTCAGACTGCTGACGTTGCGCACAAACCGCACAAGTTGTACGTCAAGGGTTTGATGGTGGCGCTGAGCAACCCGAAAGCGATCGTGTTCATCGCGGCGCTGTTTCCCCAGTTTCTCACCGCTTCGCGCCCGCTCGGCCCGCAATATCTGGCGCTCACGCTGACGTTCATGGCGATTTCGCTGTTGGCGCTGAGCACCTATGCGGGGCTGGCCGTACTGGCGCGCAAACGGTTGAGCATCTGGTTCGCTTCGGGCTGGCCGCAGCGGGTGTCGGGCTCGGTGTTCTGTGCGTTTGGTCTGGGCCTACTGCGGCTATCCCGGCCTTGACGCCGCGAGTGCCGAGCCTGGACACCCAGCCGACCATCACCCCTCATCAAGCCCAGCCAGGCGGCGCCCAGCTTTCCATCATGCGCAGCCGGGCGGCGCGCAGGCGCTCGGACATGAGTCCGGCGAAAATTTTCATCAGGGCATAACCGAGGGCGCTGTCGTGCTCGCATTCCTGCAAGATAGCCTTGCCATCGAAGCGCAGCAGCGTGACCGGCGTGAGCGCCTTGGCTTCAAACGCCCAGCGATAAGGGGGAATAAGCCAGGACCAGCCGATCACATCCCATTCGCCCAACGCCTGCACCTCAACGCCCGGGCCATTGATAGCCGGCACCTGAATCTGCACCTTGCCCTCGCGCACGATGTAGAAGGCGTCAGCCTCTTTGTCTTGCAGAAAGATCACGCCCTCTGCCGCGATTCGCTCTTCGGTGGCATGGGAGAGCAGTCGTTCCAGTTGTTCGGGCTGCAGGGCCGACAAAATGGTTCGGGTCTGTAGATCGCGCAGGGAAGCGGTGGATGGCATCGCAGGACTCCTAAGGTTGCGTCAACTTGACGATTGCATGCCTTCCTCAAGAATGCGTGTTGACTCACCTCAATGTATCGAAATGAGCGTTATCCCTGATACGTTGGTTGCACCCACGATCAATAATTGCAACCCATCACTCGAGAGGAGTAAAAAATGGGCGCAACCACCACCGGTATCAAAATGGACGAAGCCCTGCGCCAGCGGGTGCGGCTCGCCGCAGATCAGTTAGGGCGTACCCCGCACTGGCTGATCAAGCAGGCCACGCTGAACATGGTGGAGCGCATCGAGCGCGGCGAGTTTTCTCTTGGCATATCGATCTCGACCGAAAAGCCGTTGCAACCCATTACCCCGTACGACGAGCCGGAAGGTGCAACCAGACTCACTCCCTTTCCACCCACTCCCTTTCTCGACTGGGCGCAGAACGTGCTGCCGCAGACCGATCTGCGCGCAGCCATCACCGCCGCCTGGCATCGGCCAGAGCCGGAATGTCTGCCCATGCTGATCGAACTGGCGCAGATTTCAGACGCCACCCAGCGAACGGCCGTCCGGAAAATGGCCGAGCGGCTGGTCGATGGCGTGCGCGCGAGGCGCGAAATGGGCGGCGTGGAGGCCTTGGTGCAGGAGTTTTCGCTCTCCAGCCAGGAAGGCGTGGCGCTGATGTGTCTGGCCGAGGCGCTACTGCGCATCCCCGACAACGCCACCCGCGATGCCTTGATACGCGACAAGATCAGTCGGGGCGACTGGCAGGCGCATCTCGGTCACTCGCCGTCGGTATTCGTCAACGCGGCCGTTTGGGGGCTGATGTTGACCGGCAGACTGACGGCAACCACCAGTGAAAAAGGTCTGGCCAGCGCGCTGTCGCGGCTCATCGGCAAGGGGGGTGAGCCGCTGATCCGCCAAGGCGTGCAGCGCGCCATGCGGCTGATGGGCGAGCAGTTCGTCACCGGGCAGACCATTGCGGAGGCGCTGGCCAACAGCCGTGCGCAGGAGAAAAAGGGCTTTCGCTACTCCTACGACATGCTGGGCGAGGCGGCGATCACCGAGGCCGACGCGCAGCGTTACTTCACCGCCTACGAGCAGGCCCTGCATGCCATCGGCAAGGCCTCGCACGGACGCGGCATCTTCGAGGGGCCAGGGCTTTCGGTCAAACTCTCCGCGCTGCATCCGCGCTACACCCGAGTCCAGTACGCGCGAGTAATGGATGAACTGCTGCCTCGCCTGACCGCCCTGGTCGAACTGGCGCGGCGCTACGACGTGGGCATCAATATCGACGCTGAAGAAGCCGACCGGCTGGAACTCTCGCTCGACCTGCTCGAAGCCCTGTGCTTCAACCCGGCTCTCAAGGGCTGGAACGGCATCGGCTTCGTGGTGCAGGCTTACCAGAAGCGCTGTCCTTTTGTCATCGACTATCTCATCGACCTCGCCCGGCGCAGCGGGCACCGGCTGATGGTGCGGCTGGTGAAGGGCGCGTATTGGGATAGCGAGATCAAGCGTGCGCAGATCGACGGGCTCGACGGCTATCCGGTCTACACCCGCAAGGTGCATACCGATGTGTCTTACCTGGCCTGCGCTCGCAAACTGCTGGCCGCACCAGACGCGGTCTATCCGCAATTCGCCACGCACAACGCGCAGACGCTGGCGTCCATCATGCGGATGGCTGGAGAGAATTTCTATGCGGGCCAATACGAGTTTCAGTGCCTGCACGGCATGGGCGAGCCGCTGTACGACCAGGTCGTCGGCCCGGCCAGCGCAGGCAAGCTGGCCCGACCCTGCCGCATCTACGCCCCGGTGGGAACGCACGACACCCTGCTGGCCTATCTGGTGCGACGCCTGCTTGAAAACGGCGCCAATACCTCCTTCGTCAACCGCATCGGCGACGACGCCGTTCCTGTGGCCGAACTGGTCACCGACCCCGTGGACGAAGCCCGCGCGATTGCCGCCAAAACCGGCGTACTCGGCGCCCCGCATCCGCGTATTCCCCTGCCCCGGCAACTGTTTTCCGGGCTGGGCGCGCAGGCACGTTTGAATTCCGCCGGACTGAATCTGGCGAACGAGCAACAGCTGGCCTCGCTCAGTGCCGCGCTGCTGCGCAGTGCGCAGCACATGGCCTACGCGTCGCCTACCGTTGCAGATCAACCCCCGCCCGCCGATAGCGCGCAGGCTGCAGCCCAAGGCTGGACGCCCGTGCTCAACCCCGCCGATCCGCGCGATCAGGTGGGCTGGGTGCGCCAGACGACCCGAACAGAAGTGGACGAAGCCACGCGCCGCGCCCAGAGCGCAGCGCCGATCTGGCAAGTCACCCCGCCCGGCGAGCGCGCCGCCTGTCTGCAGCGCGCGGCTGACGCGCTCGAACAGCAGATGCAGAACCTGCTCGGGCTGATCGTGCGCGAAGCGGGCAAAACCCTGCCCAACGCCATCGGCGAGGTGCGCGAAGCGGTGGACTTCCTGCGCTACTACGCCGCGCAAGCCGTCGCGCAGTTCGACAACGCCACCCATCGTCCACTGGGCGTGGTGCTGTGCATTAGTCCCTGGAATTTTCCGCTGTCCATCTTCTGCGGTCAGGTGGCTGCCGCGCTGGCTGCCGGCAATGCGGTGCTGGCCAAGCCCGCCGAACAGACCGCCCTCATCGCTGCCGCCATGGTGCGCGCGCTGCACGCGGCAGGCGTGCCGACCGATGCGGTGCAGCTCGTTCCAGGAGACGGCGGCACGGTGGGCGCGGCGCTGGTGGCGCATCCGGCGGTGGCCGGGGTGATGTTCACCGGCTCCACCGAAGTGGCGCAGCTGATTTCGCGCACCGTGTCGCAGCGGCTCAGCCCGCAGGGCCGCAGCATTGTGCTGATCGCCGAGACCGGCGGGCAGAACGCGCTCATTGCCGACTCGTCCGCACTGGCCGAGCAGCTGGTCGCCGACGTGCTGACCTCGGCCTTCGATTCGTCCGGTCAGCGCTGCTCGGCCCTGCGCCTGCTGTGCATTCAGGAAGACGTGGCCGACCGGGTGATCGGCATGATCCGGGACGCGATGGACGGCTGGAGCGTGGGCAACCCCGACCGCATGCACATCGACCTCGGCCCCGTCATCGATGCCGAGGCCCGCGACAACCTTGAAGCCCATATCGCCCGCATGCAGGCCGCTGGACTTTCCGTCACCCGGCTGGGGCGCGATGAAAGCGGCGGGCTGGGCACCTTCGTTCTCCCCACTCTGGTTGAGCTCGACACGATCGACCGCCTGCAACGCGAGGTGTTCGGCCCGGTGCTGCATGTGCTGCGCTACCGACGCGAGCAACTCGGCGCGGTACTCGACGCCATCAACGCCACCGGCTACGGCCTTACCTTCGGCGTGCACAGCCGCATCGATGAAACCATTGCCGAGCTGAGCGAGCGCATTCACGCCGGCAATGTGTACGTCAACCGCAATCTCATCGGCGCCGTGGTCGGCGTGCAACCCTTCGGCGGTATGGGCCGTTCGGGCACCGGCCCCAAGGCCGGCGGCCCGCTCTATCTGCACCGGCTGGTGCAGCCTCTGCCGCAGGCCAACGACGCGCTGTCCGCCAACCTCGCGGCCGCAGCCGTCGAGCTCAGCAAAATCGCACCAGAACCTGCAAGCTTCGCCGCGCTGCGCGATCTGCTGGCCGCCCTGCAGAATCACACGATAACTCTGGGTGCCGAGGACACGGCGCGAGCGCAGGCTGCGTGCGAACACTATCTCGCCCACAGCCCGATCAGCACGGTTTACACCCTGCCTGGGCCGACGGGAGAATCCAACCGCTACCGGCTTCTGCCCCGCAGCGGCGGCGTGTGGTGCATGCCGCAAACGCTGCTGGGCCTGGTGCATCACATCGCCGCCACGCTTGCCACGGGCAACCTCGCCCTCATCGAAGCGCCAAGCCCCGACAGCCCGCTCGCCACCTTTCTGGATGCGCTGCCGCCAGCGGTGAAGGCATATGTGCGCTCCTATCCCCCAACCCAGCGCGACATCCTGCCCGAATTGAGCGTGGTCTTGTTTGAGGGCGACGCCGACGCCCTGGCCCGCGTGCAAGACCAGATGGCGCAGCGCGACGGCCTGATTCTGCGCATCGAAAGCCTGCGCCCAGCCCAGCTTGCAGACGGTGCGATGATGGACCTCACCGCCCTGGTGCATGAACAAAGTCTGAGCGTCAACACCGCTGCAGCGGGCGGCAACGCGCAACTCATGACCCTGGGCTGACTCGCCTCACATGCCGCCAAAAACCTCCATGCCAGCCCACCCGCATTCCACCGCCGTGCTCGGCCAGCCCGTCCCCGGATTTACCGCCCCTCTCCCACCCGGGAGAACCGCGTTGATCGGCACGAGTTGCACGCTGGAACCCGCCGACCCGCAGCGCCACGCCGTCGACCTCTACGCCGCGCAAACCCTGGATGCCCGCGGTGACGGCTGGAACTATCTGCCCTACGGTCCGTTCGCCTCGGCACTCGACTACCAGGCCTGGATGCAGGCCACTTGCCTGGGCCAGGATCCGCTGTTTTTTGCCATCGTCGATTCAGGCACTGGCCGCGCCACCGGGCTAGCCAGCTATTTGCGCATCACTCCGGCGGCTGGCAGCATCGAGATCGGCCACCTCTACTTCTCGCCCTTGCTGCAACGTCAGCGCGCGGCAACCGAAGCCCTGTTCCTGCTGATGGACCAGGCTTTTGCACTGGGCTGGCGCCGATTGGAATGGAAATGCAATGCGCTCAACGCCGCCTCGCGTGAGGCGGCACGGCGGCTCGGATTCAGCTTCGAGGGGGTATTTCGCCAGGCCGCCGTGGTCAAAGGCCGCAACCGCGACACTGCCTGGTTCAGCATCATCGACGGCGAATGGCCCGCACTGCGCGCCGCTTTCACGCGCTGGCTGGCCGCGGAAAACTTCGATGAAAAAGGGCGACAGCGCGAGCGCCTCTCGGCACTCACTGCCGCCGCCCTGAGGGGCACAGCCGAGGATCAGGCGGAGTAGACCGGGAACGCGTCGGTCAGCTTCTTCACCTCGGCGCGCACCCGCTCCAGCGTAGCCGCGTCGTGCGGGTTGTCGAGCACGTCGGCAATGAGGTTGGCGGTCTTCTCAGCCTCGGCCTCCTTGAAGCCGCGAGTGGTCATGGCTGGCGAGCCCACGCGGATGCCCGAGGTGACAAACGGTTTTTCAGGATCATTCGGGATGGCGTTTTTGTTGACCGTGAGATGCGCCTCACCCAGCACTTTCTCGGCTTCCTTGCCGGTAATGCTCTTGGAACGCAGATCCACCAGCATGACGTGCGATTCGGTGCGTCCACTGACAATGCGCAGGCCGCGCCGCGTCAGCGTTTCGGCCAGCACGCGGGCATTGGTCAACACCTGCTGCTGGTAGACCTTGAAGTCTGGTGAGAGCGCCTCCTTGAACGCCACCGCCTTGCCTGCGATCACATGCATCAGCGGGCCGCCCTGAATGCCGGGGAAGATCGCGCTGTTGATGGCCTTGGCATGCTGCTCTTTCA
>CALBRU010000039.1 GCA_937927695.1 uncultured Thiomonas sp.
AAGCTGACCAGCAGCATGCCCACGGCGGCAAATGAGAGGATGGGGCGCGTTTGCCCTGGCTCTGTGTGCAGATGGGAAGAGAACATGATGTGGTGGGGCCCCGTGGACAGTCAGGCGACTTGTGAGCGTTGAATTGCACCGGGAAGTGGCGCGACGGGTCGGCTTCGATTTCAGTGCGCTGCTGTAATACATTGAATGCGACGCCTCACTTTACAGTTGGGCTGAGTTTGGCCGATAAGGAGTTTCCCTGGGGCTGACAGAATGTGAAGTCTGTGCATGGATGTGTATGTGCCGAACTCGCACCCTGTCGGCAGACTCCACCACAGCACAGAAACAAAGATCGGGAGTCTGGGGGAATGGTTGCTTTCAAATGGATGTTGATGAGCGCGCTGGTTTTGGCGTTCTCAGGTTGCGCGCAGCAGCCGCATGAACAGAAATGGGCGATGGACTACATCGGTCCGAAAATCATGCAGCCGCTGCAGTTCACCGATATGGCTTCGAGCAGCGGCAAGCTGGAGTCTTCCAAGGACTTTCTCGGCAAGGTGGTGGTGCTGTATTTCGGCTACACCCACTGCCCGGACGTCTGCCCGACCACCATGGCGCATCTCGCCCGCGCCGAGCAGTTGCTCGGGCCGCAGGGCAAGGAGGTGCAGGTGATCTTCGTCACGGTCGATCCCAAGCGCGATACGCCCAAGGTGCTCGATGCCTATGTGCACGCCTTCATGTCCAGCGCCATCGGTCTGAGCGGCACCGTGGCGCAGACCAAAACGCTGGCGGGTCGCTATCACGTCAGCTATTCCTACGGCAAACCTGATGCGCATGGCAACTATGTGGTCAACCACAGTGCGGCGATCTATGTGTTCGGCCCCCACGGCAATGGCCGCTTGATCGGCACCGAACTCACGCCGTCCGAAGGCATCGCCCACGACGTGCACCAGCTTCTTGCCGACGCCCACAAAAGCTGGTGGCAAAAGCTGGTTTGACGGCGCTGATCTGACGGCGATTAAGCGCTGCCGCCGCGTGCGAAGCCCTTGACCTGCAAGGGACGATGCGTGTCATTGACCACCATCACACGTTGTCCCGGCGGCAGGGCGGTCAGGGGCAATGCGTGATGATCGAGCGGGGCGATATGCAGCACATTGATCGCCATCAGCGGCGCTTGAGGCGCGCTGGCCGCGTGAACCGTGAGTGCTGCGGTGGCCAGGGTGGTCAGCCCACCGGCCAGCAGGGCTTTGAGAAGGGCGCGCTTGGACATGGCACACTCCAGATGCAATCAGAGCGGTTTGGAGTGGCCGGGTGACGTTTGGTTGCGCCTTGCCTGGTAAAGAGTTGTGACGCTCAACCGAGCCCGGACGCGGCACAATGCGAGCCTGTTTGAAAACGAACGTTTTTTGCGAAATTCACCATGACGTTGCCTCCCTTCTTGTCCCAGTCCCGATTCCTGTCGCGCCGCCTCGTTTTGCTGGGAGCGCTGGCCTTGCCGCTGGCGGGCTGCGGGCACCACAACAACCAGACCTGGCAGCTCAGCAACATCACCGGCGTGATGCCCAATCTCGAATTCAATCTCACCAACGATCTGGGGCAGAAGGTCACGGCGGAGAACTACAAGGGCAAGGTTGTTTTGCTCTACTTCGGCTACACCCATTGCCCGGATGTTTGTCCGACCACCATGCAGCTCATGTCGAATGTGGTGCAGCAGCTTGGCCCGGAGGGCAAGGATGTCCGTATCCTGTTCGTCAGCGTGGACCCCAAGCGCGACTCCAACACCATACTCAAGGCGTACACCGCGGCATTCAGCCCCAACGCCGTCGGCCTGACCGGCACCATCAAACAGATCGATGCCTTGACCCGGCGCTACCGCGTGGCCTTCAGCTATGGCAAGCCCGATGCGCAGGGGAACTATGTGGTGGATCACAGCGCGGGCGTGTATATCTTCGGCCGCAGCGGTCGTATTCATCTGCTGGGTTCTGACACCAATCCTCCCGCCGCGTTTGTGCACGATCTCAAGCAACTGATCGCCGAAGAGGGCTGATCCCCTGTGCGTTGATGCAAGGCATGAAAAAGGCCCGGAATTCCGGGCCTTTTTCATGGGCGGCAACCGCGCTGCTGCGCCCTACTGCGAGGCGGCGCTCGCTGGCTGCTCGGCCTGCAGGGAGCGCATCACCGCTGCGGCGGGGTCTTCCTCCTCAGCGGCTGGCGCACTGCCTGCGTCCGCTGGAGCGGCTTGCGATGCACCGAAACTCGGCGGGGCGATGGACTCGTAGCTGTTGTCATCCGACGGCCCGATGATCTGCACTTTGTCGATATCCACCTCCTTGTGATGGCCCAGACCGCTGGTGACTATGCCGGGGAATGCAATGATCAATCCGACCATGATGATCTGGATGAGCACGAAAGGCACCGCACCCCAGTAGATCTGCCCGGTGGTGACGCGGGCAATGCGCTTGCCGGTCTCCTTGTCGGTGTAATCGTCCTTGGCGGCAACGCTGCGCAGGTAAAACAACGCGAAACCAAAGGGCGGGTGCATGAATGAGGTCTGCATGTTCACCGCCAGCAGCACGCCGAACCAGATCAGATCGATACCCAGCTTTTCGGCCACCGGCCCGAGCAGCGGAATGATGATGAACGCCAACTCGAAAAAGTCGAGGAAGAACGCCAGCACGAACACCAGAATGTTCACCACGATGAGGAAACCCAGCACCCCGCCCGGTAGGCTGGTGAGCAGATGTTCCACCCAGACGCGGCCGTCCAGCCCCTGGAACACCAGGTTGAATACCGTGGAGCCAATGAGGATGAACAGCACGAAAGTGGAGAGCTTGGTCGTGGTGTTGAGTGCCTGCTTGAGCAGGTCGACATTGAGCCGCTTACGACCAAATGCCATGATCAGCGCGCCGACAGCGCCCATCGCCCCGCCTTCCGTCGGTGTGGCGACGCCGAGGAAAATCGTACCCAGCACGAGGAAGATCAGCGTGAGCGGAGGCACTAGGGCGAACGTCACCCGTTCGGCCATGCGCGACAGCAGGTTGAGTTTGAGACCGCGGTTGAGAAAGGCAAGTGCCAGCGAGAGCAGCACCCCAAAGGTCATGGCTACCACAATGGTTTCGTCCAGCGCGGCGGTGACTTCGTGCCCAGCGCGCCAGCTCAACAACGCGTCATAGTTCTTGGCCAGCACGATGCTGGAGATCAGCACCAGACTGAAAAGAATACTCAGCGAACGGAGGCCACTGTCGCCATTGGGCTCACGGATGGTGCGCGCCTCGGCCGGCAGCGCCGGCGCCCATTGCGGTTTGACCAGCGTAATGCCAATGACATAGGCCAAGTACAGCCCGGTGAGCACGAAACCGGGGATGAACGCGCCCTTGTACATATCGCCCACGCTGCGCCCGAGCTGGTCGGCCATGACGATGAGCACCAGCGAGGGCGGGATGATCTGCGCCAGCGTGCCCGATGCGGCGATCACCCCCGAGGCCAGGCGACGGTCATAGCCGTAGCGCAGCATGATGGGCAGCGAGATCAGCCCCATCGAAATCACCGAAGCCGCCACCACCCCGGTGGTCGCCGCTAGCAGCGCACCGACAAAAATCACCGCTATCGCCAGACCGCCGCGAATCGGGCCGAACAGCTGACCGATGGTTT
>CALBRU010000040.1 GCA_937927695.1 uncultured Thiomonas sp.
AGGCAGAGCCAGAGCCAGAGCCAGAGCCAGAGCCCGTCGCGCCGATGCGCCTTGAGCCGCAGCAGGCGTTTGATCCCGCCCCGGCGACGACGGCGTCCGCAGAGCCGCCCCCGCAAGCCCCGGCGGACGAGGCGCAGACGCTCACCGTGCAAACCGCCGTGGTCGGCCCGTGGGTCGTCGCGGTTCCTGTCGCGTTGGCGCCCTTGGTTCTGCAGCCTGGCACGCCGCAGTGGACCGGCCCGGACGGGCAGCTTCTGCTATTGCAAGATGATGTGGCGCTGCCCGCACTCGATCTACCCGGTTGCTGGCAGGTGCCCAAGCCGCAGCACGAGGTCGGCGGTGTAGCGCTGTTGCTTCAGCCCGATTCTGGCCAGCCGCCTTTTGCCGTGCGGGTGCAGGCCCTTGGCCGCCAGCAAGACCTGCTGTTCTGGCCCCTGCCACAGGCCGTGCAGTCGGCCTGCGGCGTGCGCGCGGCGGCGTGGGACGGCGCGCCGTGGCAGCCAGACACCGGGCAGCCCGTGCTACTCCTCGATCTGCCTTGGCTCGAAGCGCGCCTGCGCGTGGGGAGCGGCCTATGACCGGCTCGATCTCCTGGCTGCAGTTCCGCGTGGGCGATCAACTTCATGCGCTGGACGCGGCCCCGGTGCGCCAGATTTTGCGTTCGCCGAAACTGCTGGCGCTGCCGCTGGCGCAGCGCCACCCGCATTGCGCGGGCATGATGGCCTGGCAGGGACGGCCGCTGCTGGTGCTCGATCTGGGCGCCTGTCTGCTGCGCCGCCCGAGTTCGTCTCGGGGCGATGCCCGGTTTCTGGTCTGGAGCCAGGCGCAGCAGGCGGGCGTTCTGGCGGTGGATGAGGTCGGCGCCCTGCTGCGGCTTTCCGCCACCACGCTCACCCGGCACTGGGCGCCCGTGCAGCCGGGGCTGCGGCCGCCGTGGAACGCCATTCGCGGGCTATTGCACGCGGGAGCGACTTCATTCGCCGAGCCTTGTAGTCCACAGGCGCCTTGGGCCGAACCCATCGCCGTGTTCGACGTGGCCGCGCTGTGGCAGGCTTGCTGGAACGCCGGGGGAGGACGACCATGAAGCGCACGCCGCAACGCAGTCTGCTGTTGCTCGGCCTGTTCGCGCTGGTCTGGGGCGCGGCCCTGGTGGTTGCCGCAGGTCTGGACGCCGAACCCGCGCTGCTGCTCACCGTCTGGGGCGCGGGGGCGGCTCTGCTCGTGCTGCTGGCGTTCTATCTCGGTCTGTCTATTCGTCTGGATTTGTTGCAGGTGCAGCAGGTCTTGCGCGAAGCGGTCGCCGCGCCCGATGCGCAGTCGCCGCTCAAATCCTCCCTGGCCGCCTTCTGGCAGCCGTTGATCGACGCGGCTTCTGCGGCGCGTCAGCCCGTGGAAGACGCCGCCCGAGAGAAGGCCCAAATCGCAGCGCAAACGGCCGCTCAGCTCGCTGCCCAGCTCGCCGCTCTGCAGTCGGCGCTCGAAGCCGAACGGGCGCAAAGCAGCGCCTGGCAGCGGCAGGCTGCTCAGGCGCAAACCGAATTGGCCCAGCTTAGACAGCAGGCGCAGGATGCGGCCCGTGCAGTGGCGGCAGCCGAAGCCGAGGCCACTGGGGCGGCCTTGCCTGACCCGCGTGAGGCGATCGAGCGCGTCGCGCGGGAACAGCGCGAACAGCAGCAAGCCGCCTGGGCGGAACTGAGTTCGCTGGCTGGCAGCCTCGCCGCCGAGGTCGAGGCGCAGATCGGCGCGGCCGCCCAGCGCGAGGCGACCGCCCAGACGCACGCCGCCGCCCACGCAGAAAAACTGGCGCAAGCCGAGGCTGAGCACAAGCGCAGCGCCGAACAACTCGCGCAAACGGCCGAGGCGCTGGCCCTGCTGGGGCTGAACCTGCGGCTGCAACTCTCGCATCTGGCCGCCAGCTCCTCCGCCGCCGAACTGCTCGAACCGACCGAAGCCGACCTCGACGCCTTGCTCGGCGCCATCGTTCAGCCCAGGGCAGAACCCAGACCAGCGGTGGCGCCAGCCGATCTGCCCGCACCAACTGCGGGGCAAGACCCGTCGCCAGCCGTCGCCCTGGCCCCGCTGCTGGAGCGCCTGCGAGTCGTTGCGGAGCGGGCGGCGCAGGCGGCGCAAAAAAATCCTAAGGAAGCGCTGATTTAATCTCCCTCCCCACTCGTGGGGAGGGTTGGGGTGGGGAAAAACGCCATGAATCAAGCGTTTATCTCCCCCTCCTAACCTCCCCCGCGAGCGGAGGAGGAATTTTTCAGTGTTTCCCTAAAGCGCTGTTGCGACGTGCCGTTAAGTGGAGTGCGGACAGGGTTGTCCGTATTCGGCACGGATGCCGGATTTCCCCATAGCAAAGGAGCTCCATCATGGCCATTTCCGGCATCATCAACACCAACGTCAACGCGCTGAACACCCTCAACGCGCTCGGCGGCACCTCCAGCAGCCTCAGCACCTACATTCAGCAACTCTCCACGGGCAAGCAGATCAACGGCCCTGCGGACAACCCGGCGGGTTACGCCATTTCGCAGCGCTTTCAAACCCAGATCAACGGGCTGAACCAGGCCGTGTCCAACGGCAACCAGGCCGTTTCCCTGGTGCAGACCGCCACCGGCGCGCTGCAAAACGAAACCAATCTGCTGCAGCAGATCCGCACTATTGCGGTTCAATCGGCCAACGGCTCCAACACCTCGCAAGACCGGGCCTCGCTGCAAGGCGTGGTGTCGCAGTTGCTGGCGCAGGTCTCGACCATCGCCACGCAGACCCAGTTCAACGGCCAGAACCTGCTCGACGGCACCTTCAGCGGCCAGCAGTTACAGGTGGGTGCCAACGCCAACCAGATCATCAACGTGTCGGTGGCCAATGCCAACTCCAATGCCATCGGCAATAACGTGATGGCCACCAGCGGCACCATCTATAGCAGCACCGGCGCGGCAGGCAGCAATGGCTACGCGGCAGGTCAGGCCTTCACCATTACGAGCGGCGCAGGTGCCTTCACGGCTGGCAGCGTCGCGGTGTCAGGCTATGCGGGCTCGGCCAGCGTGACGGTGGGTGCGACGGATTCTGCCGCCAGCATCGCCGCTGGCATCAACGCCATCAGCCAGCAGACTGGCGTGACTGCCACGGCCAATACCAGTGTGGCCCTCACCGTCACCACCGGGAGCTTCAGCTTCAGCATCGGCAACGGTACGACAGCGGGTCAGACCAACGCGGTCAACATCTCGGCCAATGTCACCGACACCACGCCGACCGGCCTGAGCGGCCTGGTCTCGGCCATCAATGGCTCCACGGCCCAGACCGGCATCGCCGCCAGCGTCAACTCCAGCAACCAGCTCGTGCTCACCCAAAGCCAGGGCGAAAACATCTCGATAACTGGCTTCACCGGAACCGGCACCTTGGCAGCGGGCGGCACGACCGTGTCAAGCACTAACGCCACGGCGCTGGTGCAGGGCTTCACCCAGTTGCAGTCCACCCAGGGTTACTCCTTGGGCAATGGTGCGGCCATCGGCCTGAGCAACATCAGCCAGCTGTCGGCGGTGTCCACGGTGGATGTGGCGACGGTAGAAGGGGCCAACCAGGCACTGTCGATCATCGACCAGGCGATCAATACGCTGAATCAGCAGGGCGGTAGTCTGGGCGCTATCCAGAACCGGATTCAGGCCTCGGTGCAGAACGTGCAGACCACCGCGACCAATCTGCAGGCGGCGCAGTCGGTGGTGCAGGATGCCAACATCGCCCAGGCGACC
>CALBRU010000041.1 GCA_937927695.1 uncultured Thiomonas sp.
CCCAGCGTGGCCACGGCCTGTTCCACCCCGAATTGGGCGAGCGCCACGACGTCCATATAGCCTTCGACCACCAACGCATAGCCCGCGCGCGAAATCGCGCTGCGGGCTTCGAACAGGCCGTACAGTTCCTCGCCCTTGTGGAACACCGCGGTTTCCGGCGAGTTGAGGTATTTGGGTTCGCCCTGGTCGATGATGCGTCCGCCAAAGCCGATGACTTCGCCGCGCAGATTGCGAATCGGAAAGGTGATGCGGTCGCGCAGCCGGTCGTAGCGACGCTGCGCCGATACGAAAGACTCGGCCTGCGGATCGAGGGTGTCGCCGGTCGCGTCGCGGGCTACCACCAGGCCGGATTGCACCAGGGCATCGGCGTTGTAATTCGCGAACGCGCCAGCCAAAGGCTGCCAGTCGTCCGGGGCGTAGCCCAGGCCAAATTTTTTGGCGACCTGGCCTTGCAAGCCACGGGCAATGAGGTAGTTTTTCGCCCGCTCGCTATGCCGCAGGCGGTGCTGATAAAAACCGTCAGCCGTCTGCAGGGCGTCGACGAGCGTGGCCTGCAGACTGCGCTGCTGTTGGATCTGGCGGAGTTGCTGCGGGTCGAGATCAGGCTCGGGCACGGTCATGCCGTAGCGCCCGGCCAACTCTTTGACCGCATCGACAAAACCCATGCCCGCATGCTCCATCAGGAAGCCGATGGCCGTGCCATGCGCGCCGCAACCGAAGCAGTGATAGAACTGTTTGCTCGCGCTTACGGTAAAGGAGGGCGTCTTCTCACCGTGGAAGGGGCACAGGCCCTTGTAGTTGGTGCCGGTTTTTTTCAGCTCGACATACTGGCCCACGACCTCGACGATGTCGGCGCGGGCGAGCAGATCCTGAATGAAACCGGGCGGAATGCGTTGCTGCATGGATCGGTCGTCGTCATCGTGGCGGCTGGGGCGGTGGCCGCGAAACGTCTGGATCGGCCGAGACTACTTGGGCTGCATGCGAATGGCGCCATCGAGCCGGATGACTTCGCCATTGAGCATGCGGTTGGTGAGGATGGATTCGACCAGGGCCGCGTACTCCTCGGGCCGCCCCAAACGCTGCGGAAACGGCACCATCTGTCCCAGCGCAGTCTGCACCTCGGGAGGCATGCCCATGAGCATCGGCGTCTCGAAAATGCCGGGCGCGATGGTCATGACGCGGATACCGTCCCGCGAGAGATCGCGCGCCAGCGGCAGGGTCATGCCGGCGATGCCGGCCTTGGACGCGGCGTAGGCCACTTGCCCGATCTGCCCGTCGAACGCCGCCACCGAAGCAGTGTTGACGATCACGCCACGTTCACCATCTTCCAGCGGCGGCTGCTGCGCCATCACGGCAGCGGCAAGACGGGCGAGGTTGAAGCTGCCAACCAGATTGATGCTGATCACCCGCTGGAAAAGCTCCAGGGCATGGGGGCCTTGCTTGCCCAGCGTGCGCGCAGCCGGGGCGATGCCGGCGCAACTCACCGCCACCCGCAGCGGGGCCAGCGCGTTGGCCGCTCGCACCGCCGCTTCCACGTCGCCTGCCTGCGTCACATCGCAACGCATGTACTGGCAGCCGAGTTCCTCCGCCGTCGCTCGACCGGCATCTTCCTGCAGATCGGCGATAAGCACCCGCATGCCCCGTGACGCGAGCAAGGCGGCCGTGGCGCGGCCCAGACCCGATGCGCCGCCGCTGATGATCGCACTATGACCAGAGAGTTGCATAAGGCGCTCCGTCCTTTCAGCCCTGCAATGCGGCGAAGATGCGCTGCTGCACTTCGGCCACCGGCCCGACACCGGAAATGGTGACCAGACGCGGCGCGCCGGGCTGGGCCATGCGTTCGGCGTAGAACTTCACCAGCGGCAGGGTTTGGGCGTGATAGACGTCCAGGCGTTTGCGCACCGTGTCTTCCTGATCGTCGGCGCGCTGCACCAGCGGCTCGCCGGTGAGGTCGTCCACCCCGGGCGTCTTGGGGGGATTGAAAGCCAGGTGATAGGTACGTCCTGATGCCGGGTGCACCCGGCGGCCGCTCAAGCGCTCGATGATGTCGGCGTCGGGCACGTCGAACTCAAGGACTACGTCGATGCCGATTCCCGCCTGCTCCAGACCTTCGGCCTGGGCGATGGTGCGCGGAAAGCCGTCGAGCAGAAAACCCTTGGCGCAGTCGGGTGCCGACAGTCGCTCGCGCACCACGCCCAGCATGATGTCGTCGGGCACCAGGGCGCCGGCCTCCATGATTTTCTGCGCCTGCTGGCCCAGCGGCGTACCGGCCTTCACCGCGGCGCGCAGCATGTCACCGGTGGAAATCTGTGGGATGCCCAAGCGCTCGGTGATGAAGGCGGCTTGCGTGCCCTTGCCCGCGCCCGGTGCACCCAAAAGTATCAATCGCATGAAGGTCTCTCAATCGTAAAAACGCACATTTCAGAATAGCAGACCGCTCTGCCGCGACGCTGACTCGGCGTCTTGTTCAGCGCTCAAGCCACATTGCCCGCACGCGCTCCAGGTCGGCCAGTGTGTCCACACCGGGGCCGGGCGCCTGTTCAGTCACATGCACCGCAATGGGGTGTCCGTGCCAAAGTACGCGCAATTGCTCCAGCGCTTCGGCCTGTTCCAGCGGCGCCGGGGCCAGCTTGGCGTAATCGCGCAGAAAACGGTGGCGATAGGCGTACAGCCCGATGTGGCGATAAACCGGATGCGGGAGCTGCGCCTGCATCGACCAGCCGCCTGCACCCGCCTTGTAGGCGTCGCGCTGCCACGGAATCGGCGCGCGCGAGAAATACAGGGCCCTGCCCTGCGCATCAAGCACGACCTTCACCACATTCGGGTTGAAAATCTCGGCCGCTTCGGTGATGGCATGCGCGCAAGTCGCCATCGGGATTTGCGGAGTGCGCTGCAGCAAGGCCGCGCAGGCCACGGGCAACTTGGGGTCGATCAGCGGCTCGTCACCCTGCACATTGACCAAGATGGCGTCCTCGGGCAGGCCCAGCAACTCGGCGGCCTCGGCCAGCCGGTCGGTGCCGCTGGCGTGATCTTCGCGGGTGAGTATGGCGCGAACGCCGTGCGCTGCACAGGCCTGCGCAATCAACGGGCTGTCACAGGCCACCACCACCTCCTGCGCGCCGCTATGCGCCACGCGCTGCGCCACCCGCACCACCATGGGCGCCCCGGCAATGTCCGCCAGGGGCTTGTTGGGCAGGCGGGTGGAAGCCAGCCGGGCCGGTATGAGCACCCAGAACTCAGCCGCCATGCTCAGGCCGCCGGTTCGGCAGTGGCGGCGTGGGACGGACTCGGCGTTGCGTCGGCGGGCAGGGTCATGTCGCGGGCGAGATCGACCAGCATCAGCGGAATGTCGTCGCGCACCGGATAGGCCAGCTTGTCGCGCGGGCAGATCAGCTCCTGCGCGGCAGCGTCGAATTGCAACGACCCTTTGCAGATGGGGCAGACGAGCAGGTCAAGAAGTCGGGAGTCCACGGGCTTTCTCCAATTGTTGGTGCAACCAGGGCAGCAAGTCGGCGGGCAGTTGCAGCCGCAGGCCGACAACCCAGAGGCGCTCGCGCAAAACAGGCGGCAGATGGGCCGATTTTATGGCGTCCTTTTCCGTCAGCAGAATGGGACCGTCTGGCGGCAGACCGGCCAGCGCGTCGGCGCTCTCAAGGAAACGCCGGGCCGCCCCAAGTTTCCTTGTCCGCCTCGCAGCTTGCAAGCCGCTCGGATTCGGCTCCGTCCAAGCTGCCGCAGGGCAGCTTGGAGCCGCGGGCCTCATCCCCCACGGGGGGCGGGCTGGGCACAGCCCAGCCCTGGGGGCGCTCAAAGGCTGATGGTCGCCCAAAGCACGGGCTTGTACCGACAGGCCAAGGCCTCGCAGCATGGCAAAAAACTGCCCCGGATGGCCGATTCCGGCCACCGCACCCAGCGGTTTTGCGCCAAAACGCTGCACGAACTGCGCAGCGCTGAGCGTTTGCCCACTGACCAGATGCGTGAAGTCGCCCAGACTGCGCAGCAGCGCGAAGTGCAGCCCCCCGCCGGACACCTGCTGCAGCACCTCCTCGGGGCCGAGGGTGGCGTCGCGCCGTCTGCCAGGCGATTCGCGCAGCGGCCCGGCAGGCAGCAGCCAGCCATTGCCCCATAGTCGCTGATCGACCACCACCAGTTCGACATCGCGAGCCAGCGCCAGATGCTGCAGGCCGTCGTCGCTCAGAATCACATCCACATCGGGCCAGGCGGCCCGCAGGGCGAGCGCGGCCTGAGCGCGCCGCCGTCCGACCATCACCGGGCAGCCGGTCAACCGAGCCAGCAGCACGGGCTCGTCGCCGCACTCTGCCGGATCGCTCTGCGCGTCCACGCGCAATGGAGCGTCGTCGGCTGAGCGGCGGCCATACCCGCGAGAAACGATGCCCGGCCGCCAACCCGCCTGCAGCAAGCCGCGCGCCAATTCGGCGATCAGCGGCGTCTTGCCCGCGCCGCCCACGGTGAGATTGCCCACCACGACCACCGGCACGCCCACGCGCTCAGCACGCAGCACACCCGAGCGGTACAGGCTGCGGCGTCCGGCGCTCAGCAGCGCGAATAACCCGGCAAGCGGCCGCAGCGCCCAACTCAGCAAGCTGCGGCGCAGCCACCAGTCCGGCCAGCCGCTCTGCTCAGCGGGCTGCGCCATCAGGAACCGGGAGACTTCTGCGTGGCGAAGGTCAGGCGGCTCAAGCCCGCGGCGCGCGCGGCCTCCATCACGTTCACCACCGATTGCTGCGTGGCCTGGGCGTCGGCGCTGATCACCACCATGGTGTCGGCCTTGCCTTTGGACGCATCGAGCAGCGACTGGGTCAATGCACTCACCGTGCGGCTCGGGAGCAACTGTTTGTTCACCGCGTACTCGCCGCCGCTGCTCACGGCCACGATGATTTCCTGCGGATGGTTCTGCAACTTCTCGGCGTCGGCCGTGGGCAGGGTGATCTTCAGTTCGGTGAACTTGGAATAGGTGGTGCTGATCATCAGAAAAATCAGGATGACCAGCAGCACATCGATCAGCGGAATGAGGTTGACCTCGGGATCTTCCGTGGTCTGGCGTTTGAAATTCATGGCAAGCGGCGCAGGTCGGAGGCGCGGTTCATTTCAGCGGCGCGGAAGATAGCTTTGCAGATGGGTGGCCAGACGCCGCGCGGCCTGCTCGAGTTCGACCGTGTAGTCGTCCACGCGGCTGCGGAAGTAACGGTAGAAAATCAGCGAGGGCACCGCCACGATCAGCCCAAGCGCGGTGTTGTAGAGCGCCACCGAAATGCCATGCGCCAGCACCGTCGGATCGGTTCCGGCGGTGGACTGCGAGCCGAAAATCTCGATCATGCCCACCACCGTACCCAGCAGACCGAGCAAAGGCGCCGCAGAGGCCACGGTGGCCAGCGCGTTGAGATACTTCTGCAGCCGATAGACCTCATGCCGTCCGGCGTTTTCCAGATCTTCCTGCAGCCCCACCGCGCTGGCGTGCGGCCGCGCCACCGAACGGAACCCGCTGGCCAACACGGCGCCCAGAGGCGAGTTCTGTTCGAGCTTGTCGATCACATCGGCCGCCGGCAGTTGCTTGGCCGACACATTCAGCGCCTCGTCCAGCAATTTGGCCGGCAGAATGCGGGCGCGACGCAACGAGGCCAGCCGTTCGAAAATCACCGCCAGCGCCACAATCGAGCACAGAATCAACGGCCAGATCGGCCAGCCTGCGGCTTCCACCATCTGCAACATGGGTCTTTTTCCTTTGCGTCTTTGCGCTGCAAAATCAGTCGCCGTGCGTGCCCAACCCGTCACGCACCAGCCTTCAGCGCCGCATTATGCCGGGTCGGAGAAGTGGCGGACAATGAAACAGCGGGCGCTTGTCCTGCACCGGGATCGTGACCTTCGAAAGTTATCCCGCCTTTCTGTGGACAACTCTGTGGGAAAGCGCTGAACGGCGGCGCCAAATCACGCAAAATCAAGCGCCCGGCTTAATGTGACGCTTTTTTAATCAATAACTTCTCATTGTTTTTCAATAACTTGACATGCAAGCACGTTACCTCCAGGCGGATTCTGGCGCCGAAAGCATCTGCAGGCAAAGTGTGCACATCCTCTTGACGTTTCGCACCTGGCAACTCGATATTCACCTTGAAAACTTCAACTAACGGCGTCCTGGTGTGGACAGTTTCTGCTCTGGTTCAGGCCTTCTCGGACACCCTCAACGCCCGCTTCAACAGCCTGAGCGTGCGTGGCGAAATCTCGGGCCTGGTTCGGGCCGCAAGCGGCCACCAGTACTTCAACCTCAAGGACGGCACGGCACAACTGCGCTGTGTCTGGTTCCGCCAGCGCGCAGGCTCTGCCGCCACCGCGCTGCGCGACGGCATGAGCGTGCGACTGCGCGCCACCGTGGCGATTTACGAACCCCGCGGCGACCTGCAGCTCATTGTCGAGAGCGTGCAGCCCGACGGCGAGGGTGCGCTGCTCGAAGCGTTTTTGCGCCTCAAGGCCAAACTGCAGATCGAGGGTTTGTTCGACTCCGAGCGCAAACGCCCGCTGCCGACCCTGCCGCAAGCCGTGGGGGTGATCACCTCGCTACAGGCCGCCGCCCTGCGCGACGTGCTCACCACCCTGCGTCGGCGCAGCCCGCATGTGCGCGTCGTGGTCTATCCCGCCAGCGTGCAGGGGGCCGCAGCGCCTGGCGAACTGCTCGCCGCCCTGCAGCGCGCACAGGCGCGGCGCGAAGTCGATCTCATTCTGCTGGTACGCGGCGGCGGCAGTCTCGACGATCTCTGTGCCTTCAACGACGAGGCACTGACCCGGGCGATTGCCGCCAGCACCCTGCCGGTGATCAGCGGCGTGGGCCACGAGACCGACTTCACCCTGGCCGATTTCGTCGCCGATCTGCGTGCGCCCACCCCCACCGCCGCCGCCGAACTCGGCGTGCCCGCGCAGGCCGCTTTGCTCGACGCGCTCACCCATACCGCGCACCGCGCCAGCAGTGCGCTCAGCCGGCATCTGCAGCGCGAACAGCAGCGCTGTGACCGCCTCGCCCTGCGCTGGCCGCAACCCGCCGCGCTGCTGGCCGCACCGCAGCGCCACCTCGCGCAGTTGCAGTGGCGACTGCGGCAGGCCTTGAACGATCTGCCGAGGCTGCATGCGCAACGGCTGCAACTCTTACAGCACCGCCTGGCCCAAGCGCTGCGCCAGCGCGCGCCCCGAGAACGCGAGCGCCTGAACCGATGCGAGCGCAGCCTGCCAGAAGCGCTGTCGCGCCAGATCTCCAACACCCAGCTCCGCCTCGACCGGGCCGCGCAGCATCTGCAACTCCTCAGTCCGCGCGCCACCCTTGCGCGCGGCTACCTGCTGGGCATGAACGCGAACGGCCAAGTGCTACGCGACCTCACGCGACTCGCGCCACAGCAGCCCCTGCTGCTGGCCGACGCGCAACGCGCAGTGCGGATCGACATCAGCCACATCGACGCACAGCCCCATCCTCTCGAAGCGGACATCCCGCCCGTTTGAGCAAAGTCAAACCGCTGTTCCTAGAATGGCCTTGGTTTGATTTATGCAACCGCCACTCACTCAAGGAGAAGCCCATGCAACACGAACTCCCCCCCCTGCCCTTCGCCCCCGACGCGCTCGCCCCGCACATGTCGCGCGAAACGCTGGAATATCACCACGGCAAACACCATCAGGCTTATGTCAACAACACCAACAACCTGATCAAAGGCACCGAATTCGAGAACATGACGCTGGAAGACATCATCAAAAAGTCCAGCGGCGGTCTATTCAACAACAGCGCCCAGGTGTGGAACCACACCTTCTTCTGGAACTGTCTGAAAGCGGGCGGCGGCGGTGAACCCAAGGGCGCGCTGGCTGCGGCCATCAACGCCAAATGGGGCAGCTACGCCGCGTTCAAGGAAGCCTTTCACAAATCCGCCGTGGGCAACTTCGGCTCGGGCTGGACCTGGCTGGTGAAAAAGGCCGACGGCAGCGTGGACATTGTCAACACCCCCAACGGTCAGACCCCGCTGACCACCGCCGACAAGGCGCTGCTGACCATCGACGTGTGGGAACATGCCTACTACATCGACTTCCGCAATCGCCGCCCCGATTTCGTCACCACCTTCCTCGACCACCTGGCCAACTGGGACTTCGCCGAGAAAAACTTCGGCTGATCGCCACCTGCGTCGAAAAAGCCCGCTGAAGCGGGCTTTTTTGCGTGCTTAAACCAGCCGCAGATCGACTGGCCGAGCCCCCGGGAAAATGGTCTGAATCTGCGACGGCCGCAAACCCCACTGCCGCTGGAACAGGCCGCCGAGCAGGTCGCGGTAGTCGGTCAGCACCGGGTCGTCGCGATTCTGGTTCAGAGTGGCGGGCGATTGCACGATCTGCTCACCCACGATGCGCCCGCCCCGCACTGCGCCGCCCAACACCCAGTACACCGTGCCGTGGCCGTGATCGGTGCCGCGGTTGCCGTTTTCGCGGAAAGTGCGGCCGAACTCGCTGAGCACGACCACGGTGGTCTGCTGCCAGGCCGGGCCCAGCGCCTGCGCCATGCCGGCCAGCCCTTGGCCGAGCGCCGCGAGTTTGTCGGCAAGCTGGCCTTGGGCGCCGTTGTCGGTGGCTTCGTTGACATGCGTGTCCCAGCCGCCCACGTCGATGAAGCCGACGTTGAAGCTGTCGCGCATCAGCCCGCCGATGCGCACGGCCTCGGCGACGAAGCCCTTGGGCGCGACCGCGCCGCGGCTGGCGGCCACCATCTCGGCCTGCCAGCCCGTGGACTGCATGTCGCGCACCACGGTCTGATGCACGGCAAAACCCTCGCGCACCGCGGCACCCTGGGTCGAACCCGTCCACATGCTTTCGATCAGCACGCGCTGGCGGTCGCCGATGCCGGTGTGCCCGGCTTGGGCAATGGCGAGATTGGGCACGCGCTGCGCGCCGCGCAGCGAAAGCGGCAGCTGCGCAGTGAAGGCCATGGGCTGGGCGCGCGCGCCGATCTGCTGCACCAGACGGTTGAGAAAGCCGTCGTTGAAATTGCGTGTCTGCGGTCCTTGGCCGAGTTCGATGTGATCCTGGGTTTCGAAGTGGCTGCGGGTCATGTCGCGCGTGCCGGCAAAGGGCACGAAAGCCAGTTGTCCGGCCTGCCAAAGCGGCAGCATGGAATCGCGCAGCGACGGATGCAGCGCCCAGTCGGCGTTCAACGCGATGGCCGCGTCGGCGCCCTGGTCCGGCCGGGGCACGGCGATATGCGGGCGCGACTCGTAGTAGAAGTCGTTGGCATGGGGCACGAGCAGATTGGTGGCGTCATACGCGCCGCGCAGGAACACCAGCACGAACTTGGGCTGCCCCTGAGCGGCAGGCGCGGCCCACAGGCGGGTCATGGGAGCAGCCAGCGCAGCGGCGGTGGCGGTTTGCAGGAAATGGCGACGTTGCATGGTTTTTCTCCTGAGAAATTCGCCGGGCCGCCCCAAGAATTTCTCGCCCCCTTGGGGGGAGAGCCGAGCACGGCGAGGCTTTCGGGGGTATCAAATATTCGCCGGACCGCCCCAAGAATTTCTCGCCCCCTTGGGGGGAGAGCCGAGTGCGGCGAGGCTTTCGGGGGCATTCACGCGTTCATGAATTCGGGCGATGAGAGCCACAGCGCGTTCCAGCGCAGGCGGTTGTCGGCCTGCGCCAGCGCGCGCAGGGTGGCGACGCTGAGCTGGTCTTGCTGGGCGAGATAGACCGGGCTGCGCGCGAGATCGGGCGGGGGACGGTGGGGTGGTTTGGGCGCGGTTTGGGGAGCCGTCATCGCGGCCATTGCTTCGCCCGATTCTGCGGTCACCTGTGGCGCGCTCTGCTGCAGAAAAGTTGGCGGCGGCTCGAACATCGCCGGCGCGCCACTGCCGATCTGCCGCGCCACCTCGAAGCGCGCGGTGAGCTGGCCCGATCCGTCCCAGGCGCTCGCGTTCAACGGGTAGCCGTCGGGCGTCTGGCGCCCGAACAGCGGCTCGCCCAGACGGGTCAGCATGCCGAGCACCGGCAGCGGGTTGCGGATCGGTTCGTCGCCCAGGCTGGCGCGCAACGCCGACAGCACATAGCGCATCGGGTCTTTGAACTGCGGCTGGCCCAGACTGGCGGCGAATGCAGCGCTGGTGAACATCACGCGCAGCACTTCGGCCATCTGCCCGCCGCTGGCCTGCCAGCGCCGCACCATGTCATCGACCAAAGCGGGCGGAGCGGGATCGGCGACGAAGTACTGCGCCAGTTGCGTGCTGACGTGCTGCGCCGTGGCGGGGTGGTCAGCCAGCAGGGTGATGACCTCGTCGATCTCTTCCAGGCCGTGGCCTTGCAGGGTGTGGCCCAGCACCGTCTTGGGGTCGGGGTCGTGCCGCGCGGGGTTGAACACCACCAGCCCTTGCCGCCACACATCGGCGCGCAGGGCCGGGCGCACCCGCACGGGCTGGTCCATCAGGTCAACGCCCAGGCCGGTGAGCGCTCGGGCGAGGTTGGTCACATCGGTCTGGGTGTAGCCACTGCCCACGCCCAGGGTGTGCAGCTCCATGACTTCGCGCGCATAGTTTTCGTTCACATGGCCGCGGGCGTTTTGCGCGTTGTTCAAATACAGCAGCATCTGCGGCGAAAACATGGTGGCGCGCAGCAAATCGCGGAAGCGGCCCAGCGCATGCGGCGCAATGACGCGCTGGGTGTAATCGCCCATCATCGGGCCGATATTGCCACTGCGGAACACATTGAAGTGATTCAGCCAGAACCAGCTCAGGCGCTGCTGCAGGGCATTGGGGGCGTACAGACTGAGCCACACCTGTTGCGCTGCTGCCTGTTGCGCAAGGGCGTACTTGAAGCGGTTGAGCGCCTTGAGCCGGTCCTCGGTATCGGCAGTATCGGCCTGCGGCTTGTTTTTGCGGGCCAGGCGCAGGGCGCGCTCCTCCCGAACGAGAGGCGCAATGAGCGCTTCGAGCGGCTGATTGACTGGCAAGGCGGCCAACTGCGCCGCCAGCTCGGATGGCAGCGCAGCATCGGGCTGACCGCGCAGTTGCAGGTCCAGATAGGCCGTCGCGCCCAAGCGGGAAAGCGCCTGCAATTGCTCTGCGCTGGCGCCCCAGCCCACGCGGTCGAGAAAGGTGACCGGATTGGCTTGCGCAGCGGCGTCCAGCGCAGCAGGGCCAAGCTCGCTGACGGCCTGCAAGGTTTGCGACAGGGCAGCCGGCGCCAAACCGCACAAGCCCAGCCCCGCAGCGCCAACCCCCCCGATGAAACGGCGGCGCGACAGCCGCCCAGCAGCGTGCAAACGATGTTCCATGATCAGCGCTCCCGTTCAGCCGCACACGCCCCAATGGCCCGGATGCCAAGCGCCGTAGGGGCCGCGCCAGCCATGGTGCCAGCAGCCGCCGCCCTCCGGCCGCACGATCACCGCCCCTGAAACCCGCGCCGGGGCGATGGGCGCCACATAACAGCCACCGAGCAGCAAACTGCCCGACAAGGTCAATGCCGCGAGTTGCAATCTCCTTTTCATTGCCATGGCGCGATCTCCCGGCTGATGGCGTCTTCCTGACGGTTCAGCGCCCAATATTGGGAGGGCAGCAGAGCGCCGCCCTGGCGACGCGCCAGCACGTCCTGCCGCCAGCGCACCTGCGCAACCTGGCGTTGCAACGCGGCGGCGCGCCAAGGGCCGAGCGCGCCGATCCAACGCGCATAGCCAATCCGGTGATCGAGATGATTGGCGCGTTGGAGCACTTCGGCACGCGCCGGATGGGCGGCCTGCCAGGGAGTTTCGGCCATAGCCAGCGGAGCGGTGAGCAAAGCGCTGGCAGCCAGCAGACCGAGCGCCAACGGCTTCCAGTGCCCGGCGTTTTGTTGAGAGTGATGCAGAAAAGAATGCATGATGGACTTCCTTTGAAGTTCGACGAGAACAATGGCGGCCGTGTCGAATCAACGAAAGTCCTGCCTGCCCGGTGACAACTCCACCGCACGCAGTTGTCACCGCTTGTATCGCGTCAGCGGCTTGGTGCGGGCAGCCCCAGCACGCGCGCCCCCGGCCGGATGCCGTGCTGCGCAAACCAGTGCAGCGGGGTTTCCAGCGCATAGCGCACATCGGTCTGGCCGCAGTGCACGTCTTCGGTCTGCGGCTGCATGTCGGCGATGTTGACAATGCGGCCGTCCGTGGTGATGAAGGCGACCGACAAGGGAATGAACGTGTTTTTCATCCACATGCAAACCGGCTGAGACTCGGCAAACAAAAACACCATGCCGCGATTCGCGGGCAGACTGCGGCGGTTCATCAGCCCGGTCTGCTGCTGCTCGGGGGTAGAAGCCACTTCGGCGGTGAGGGTGTGGCCGCCGATCTGCAGACGAGCAGTCGGCAGGCCGGTGTTCACCTCGGGCTGCGCGGCCCACAGCGGGGTCGCACCGAACAGGCCGAGCGCGAGAACGAGAAAAAGAAGAGGACGAAGCGGCGTCATGGTCAGTCCTGAGAGAGCGCTGAAAAATTCCTCCCCCGCTGGCGGGGGAGGTGAGGAGGGGGAGACCAGCGTTGGATTCACTTCGCTTTCTCCCCACCCCACCCCTCCCCACAAGTGGGGAGGGAGATTGCATCAGCGTTTGCCTGGAGGTCGCGCTGCAACAGGCACACCGCACTGGCGGCGATGCCTTCGCCACGGCCGACAAAGCCCAGACGCTCGGTGGTCTTGCCTTTGACGTTGACTTGCCCCACGTCCACCGCCAGCAGCGTGGCGATGCGCTGGCGGATGGCGTCGCGATACGGCGCGAGCTTGGGCGCCTGTGCGATCACGGTGCAGTCCACATTGCTGATCGCCCAGCCCTGCGCCAGCACGCTCTGGCGCGCCTGTTGCAGCAGTTCACCCGAATCTGCGCCTTGGTAGCGTGCGTCGGTATCGGGGAAATGCTGGCCGATGTCGCCCAGCCCGGCGGCGCCCAGCAAGGCGTCGGTGATGGCATGCAGCAGCACGTCGGCATCGGAATGGCCGAGAAGGCCCAGGGGGTAAGGGATCGTCACGCCGCCGATGATGAGCTTGCGGCCGGGAACGAGGGCGTGGACGTCGTAGCCCTCGCCAATGCGGATTTGCGTCATGTTCATGC
>CALBRU010000042.1 GCA_937927695.1 uncultured Thiomonas sp.
CGCGCTGTCCTTCCGATTTCTGGCGCGTCTGCAGGCCCGCTGCCAGGCCCTTGTCACCAGAATCAACACCCAGCATGGGCTGTCATTCGATGCTGGACATCTCCTGGGTTATCCCGCGCCGGCATTCCTTGTTTTTGACTCCCAGAATCGCAAGATCGCGGCCTGCGATGTGGTCAATGACGCATACAAACTGCACGACTTCTCCTGGCTGCTCGGCTGGCAGATGACCTGGCGCGAGGTCGAGAGCATGGAGATGAACGGCGGTAGCCGACAGGTCAACGCCAGCGGCATGAGCGCGCCGACCTTCGAGCGCACGGTACGCGCCAAAGACTTCGCCATTGCGCTGCAAACCGCCGATCCACAACGACCAGTGCTCAGTTTTCCCATGAGCCGCCGGGCAGCGGAAACCTGGTGTGCCCGGCTCAATGCCCTCTTCAACGGATAAGTTCGCGAGGAACTACGATGAAACACTACCGAAGCCTGTTGCTGCTTCCTTTTCTCTTGACGGGATGTGCCACAACCGACATGCAGGGGGCGCTGGACTCTCTGAATGGACTGGGACAAGCCATTGGAACCAGTCTGTCGCAAGTGACTACGCCTGCAGGCGCGGCAAACCGCAACAGCGTGCTGGGGACTCCACTGCATAACGCCTTGCGCCAGAATCTGTCTACCGACGGTCGCGCCCCGGAGTGGCCCAAGGTAGTGATCAGCAATCTGCAAATTCCGGCTGATCAGATGACGCTGACCCGTAGCCTTACGCTCAAAGCCAGTGATTGCATTCGCTTTGACGCCGTGCTGTGGCACGACGCCAAGCGTTCCGAGCGCTTCAGCAATCTGTCGCTATGTGCACCGGAGTTGCCGAAACAGTCGAACAATTTCGTGCTCACCTGGAAGAGCTTTTCCATCTCCGGAAAAACCAGCGGCCAGGTTCGCACCGACGGCCCAACCCCGCCGTACAGCAAGTTGCCCAGTGACCCGGCGATGGAACGCTGGTTGATGAATCAGTTCGGCCTTTACTATGTGGGTTCGCTATTGACGCTGGTCGGCTATGACTCCAATTTCACGATCGATGACCGTCGCTTCTGGATCAGGAACATCAAGGGATGAACGCACTGCTACTTGCCGCCCTGCCGCTTGTGCTGATGGACGGCCAAGCACCAGATATCGATCACTGGTTGCGCATTGAGCCGGCCATCGCCGCCGCCGTGGAATGCCGTCAAACCTTGCCGCTGCACATGCTGGACGGTATTGCACCCAATGCTCCCGGCAGTTGGTCGCTGGTGCCGACGCGCAGCTTCACGGTGTTCGGGTTGCCGGTGCAGCGCATCGAGCTGTTCATCGACCCGGAAGGTGAGCTGGGTGCAAGCTATACAGCGGTGATTGAAAAGCGCAGCCTGCAGCAGGCGCGCAAGCAGCTCAACCTCATCAGCGCGCGCGAGCGCATAGGCCAGCTCTCGGCAGATCAGCCCAATGATGAAGTACAGCTGGTCTGCACGGTGGCCGCAACGGAGCAAGGGTGAACATTCAGCGCATCATCTCTGGGGGTCAGACCGGCGTAGACAGGGCAGCGCTGGATTTCGCTATTGCCCGAAAGATTGCGCACGGCGGCTGGTGCCCGGCGGGCCGTCGGGCCGCTGATGGCGTCCTGGATGCGCGCTACCAGCTGCAGGAAACCGAATCCAGCGGCTATCGTCAGCGCACCAAGTGCAATGTGCTGGATGCGGATGCTACGCTGATCATTTACCGAGGCCGGCTAGAAGGTGGCAGCTTGCTCACTCGCGATCTGGCGACAAGGCATGGTAAACCGCTGCTGCTTTGCGATGTGCATGCCCCTGCAGAAGAGCTGTTGGCGGCATGGCAAGACTGGTTGCTTAGACATCCCATCGCTATTCTCAACATTGCTGGCCCGAGTGAAGCGCGCAACCCCGGTATTTACCTGCAGGCGAGCGGGCTACTGGAGCTTTTCTGGAGTACGGAACATGAACCGATCTGATGCCCGCTGCGCGACACCTTATATCTACTCGGGTGAGTTGCAGATTCGCCCCGAAGTTGACGCAGCCCTGGCTGCGCTGAAAGACAAACCCTATGCCGCCGTCCCCAGCTGGAAAAACGATGGCACCTGGGAGCTGTGGACGGTGGAAGGTGACGGCGAAACCGAGCCCTGCATCATCAGCGGCCCATCGACAACCTATGCCAGCGAGGCTGAGGCGCTGGCTGCTGGTGCGGCCTGGATCGCTGGCATTAGCTCCATCCCATGCTGACAAACCCAACCGATTGGCGACATCGCCCGCTTGGTTGATACCCATTTCCGCAGCGGCGGCAATGCGGATAGGCCGACAATTGAGTAAACAAACAATACGCTGTTTCCAGCAGTTGAGTTTTCAAATGGTGCTGCGCTGATCGCAACATCTTTTTGCTGGTCACATGCCCCGTTACTCCCTATTTGGCACTACGTTATTTCCAACAAGGCACAACGTTCTTTCCAATGCTTTGTTGTTCGGGCACATGATCAGGCAGCGAAAAGCTTATTTCCGGCTACGTACATTCCAAAGTTGCACAACGTACATTCCAAATCCCTCGACTGTTATTGCCTATCTTGTGCCCAAGCGGGGGAGTAACTGGGCAAAGACCTTTGTGACCAGGAAAAACAGTCTGTGCGATCAGATCAGGCTGCGGGCTTACTGTGTGAACAGTGTGGTTAGATGGTGGTAGCAGGGTGGCAACTTTGTGGAAACAAGATGTTGAAAGTGTGGCAAGGATGGTGGCGATAGTGTGGCACTTGGCCCCAAGCTACCACACTATGCTCTATGAGAGGCAAAACCGCAGGGCGATTGTTACGCCAACAAAACCAGCCTCCATGTGGAGGTGCCAATTAATCTTCTATGCATCGTTTCTTGTGTTCAAGCGTCAGCAGCTGGTCACTTGTGAGCCCTAATCCAAGTCTTGCCCGTCGACGTACTCTTGAACGTCTCCCATCCTCTGGGTTGTGAGCCGAAAATCGCATTCATCGCCTTTGAAACCAGGTTGTACGCAAACTGACGGCGGTCTTCCAAGTGTTCCGGCAGGTGGTCAATCAGAAACTGCTGAACTCCATACCAAGGCATGCCATTCGAAGATTCGAGCTTCTGGCGGATGTCGGTATCTCCTTGCAAGGCATCAATCGCTCGCTGCTCTATGGTTGCCATGACGTCCACTGGCTCGGAGTCTTCGAAACCAGTCTCAGCGGAAAAGAGCGAGCCTGAAGCGTTTGCGTCTGGAACCCGGTCTGCCGCAGCACTCTGCTTCATTCCAGAGAAAGTGCTGCGCAGCGTTTGCGCATATGTATTCCCTACAGGTTGGTTGTAGTCATGGTCCCGCATTGAATACATCTTCTCGAACGACAGTGCGCGGAGGCTGACCGGATAAGGTTTGCCTCCCACCGAACTCCAGAACACACCTTGGCCTGGGATCGGCTCATTGAGTAGCGAACTCAAAAGGTCGTCACTGAAATGGGCGTTGGCTCGTTTCAGGGATGTAAGGTCGGCTGCGGACAACAGATGGAAG
>CALBRU010000043.1 GCA_937927695.1 uncultured Thiomonas sp.
GCCGAACAGCTGACCGATGGTTTCCAGCAGGTCTTCGGCCATGCCGCTGCGCTCGAGCAGCAGGCCCATGAAGGTGAAGAAGGGAATGGCCAGCAGCGTGTCGTTCTGCATGATGCCGATGATGCGCAGCGGAATGGCTTCGAGCAGCGCCTGCGGCATCAGCCCGAGTTCCACGCCGATGAAACCGAACAGCAGGCCGCACGCCGCCAGGCTGAACGCCACCGGAAAGCCGACCAGCAGAAACAGCACCAGCGCCGCGAACATGATGGGCGCGATATTCGCAATGAGAAAGGCGGTCATTTATTGGGCCTCGTTTTTTTTCTGCGCCAACATGAATTCGGCCAGCTCTTCTTCTGCCGTTTTTTCGTTTTTCTTCACCAGCGGGTCGTCGATCAGCCCCCGCAAAAACGCCACGCGCTTGATCAGCTCGGAGACACCCTGCAGCCCGAGCAGCGAGAAGCCGATGGGCACGAGGATGTAGACCGGCCAGCGGATCAGCCCGCCGGCATTGCTCGACATCTCGCCTGAGGCGATGGCGTTGATCACCGTGGGCAGAGACAGGCGTACGGTTTCAACCACGAAGGGAAGCAGAAAGAACACGATGCCGATGATGTCGATCCAGTTGCGCCCGCGCGGCGAGAGCTTGCTGGAGAGCACGTCGATGCGCACATGCTCGTTGTGCAAAAACGTATAGCCGGCCGCCAGGAGAAACACCGCGGCGAACAGATACCACTGAATTTCCAAAAAGGCGTTCGAGCTGTAGTCGAAGACTTTGCGCACCACCGCGTTGAGCGCGCTGATGATGGCCGAAGCCAGAATGAGCCAGAGGGCAAAGCGGCCCACGCGCTCGTTGAGCCAGTCAATCCCGCGGGACAGGGCAAGTAAGGCGTTCAAGACATCTCCCGATTGTTTTGTGAACGAGTCGTTGACGGCTGTTTGTTCAGAAAAGTGTCATGGCAAGGCTTTATCGCATGACAGAGATGAAACAGTCCGCGGCCGAAGTATAAAGATGTAACAGGCGCGAACTGAAATTCCCGGGCTCGGGTTTGCCCGCAGGGCAGGGGGTGAAGCAGTCTTGCGCGCGGCGGCGGTAATCGCCGCCGCGCGCAAGAAGAGGGATAAGAGGCAGCGGCGCTCAGGCGCGCACGTCAATGCCCGGAATGCCCGCTTTCAAATTGCCGATGACGGCGGCTTGGGCAAAACCTTCGTCACGGAAGAGGCGCGGCACCTCGTCAACCTGCTCCGGCGCGCAGCTCACGAGCAGGCCGCCGGAGGTCTGCGGATCGGTGAGCAGAGTTTGAGCCAGAGGCGGCAGATCGGCGGCAAGCACGACTTCGCCGCCATAGCTGGCCCAGTTGCGGCGCGATGCGCCTGTAATGTGGCCGACGTTCGCCAACTCCACCACGCCTTCGATGAGGGGCACATCGGCGAAGCGCACTTCCGCGCGCAGACCCGAGCCGCGGCAGACTTCCAGCAGATGGCCGAGCAGGCCGAAACCGGTGACGTCAGTCAGTGCATGCACGCCGGGCAGCTGAGCCAGTTGCTTGCCGGGGGTGTTGAGCTGCGTGGTGTTGGCAATCATGCGCGCGTAGCCCGCGGCATCGAGCGCTTCGCTTTTGAGCGCAGCCGACTGAATGCCCACGCCCAGTGGCTTGCCTAGCACAATCACGTCGCCGGGTCGGGCGCTGTCGTTGCGGCGGATGTGGCTGGGGTGCGCCAGACCCATGACCGCCAGTCCGTAAATCGCCTCGACCGAATCAATGCTGTGCCCCCCCGCAATAGGAATGCCGGCCTGCGCACAAACGGTTTCGCCGCCGCGCAAAATGTCCCCCACGATGTCCAGCGGCACCACGCCGATAGGCATGCCCACGAGCGCCAGCGCCATGATGGGCGCGCCGCCCATGGCGTAGATGTCGGAAATCGCGTTGGTCGCGGCGATCCGCCCAAAGTCGAAGGGATCGTCCACGATGGGCATGAAAAAGTCGGTCGTGGCAATCAGCGCCTGCTCGGGGTTGAGCAGATACACCGCCGCATCATCCGCAGACTCGTTGCCGACCAGTAGGGCCGCAGGCTTGGGCAGCAGCGGCGCGTGCTTTTTCAGAATTTCGGACAGGACGCCCGGTGCAATCTTGCAGCCGCAGCCGCCGCCATGCGACAGCGAGGTGAGACGGGGGGCGGCCGTTGCGGCAGGGGTGTTGTGAGCTGAGTTCATGGGAATGGGGTCTGTGGATCAGCCAGCAGTAGAAACAAAAGAATCGTCCTGCCAGTTCTGGCAGAACTGCAAAAAGCGTTGCAGTGGCTGGGAGAAGGTCTTTTTCTGATGATGCACGATGTAAAGCGTGCGGTGCATGGGCGGCAGCGGGCTGCGCACGGTGACGAGATGGCCGTGATCCAGCGCATCGCGCACCAGTCGGCGGGGAATACAGGTCAGCCCCAGGCCGGCGATAGCCGCGCCGCGTATGGCCTCCGAACTACCCAGCACCATGGCCCGCTCGAAGCCGTGCAAATGTTCTAGCAGCAGGGTTTCGACGGTTTCGCGGGTGCCCGAACCCGGCTCACGCAGCAGCCAGCGGGCTGCACGCAACTCGTCCAGACTGACCTCTCGACCCGCCAGTGGACTGTCAGGGGCGCAAACCACGACCAGCGCATCGCGCATCCACGGTGCAATGGCCAGATCGTCGCGGTGACAGGCGCCTTCGACGAGCCCGAGATCGAC
>CALBRU010000044.1 GCA_937927695.1 uncultured Thiomonas sp.
GACCACCGAGATCTACACTCTTTCCCTACACGACGCTCTTCCGATCTGACATGCAAGAGTTCATGATCATGCCGGTGGGCGCGCCCAACTTCCACGAGGCGCTGCGCTACGGCGCCGAGGTGTTTCACGCGCTCAAGGGCATCCTGAACGATCGCGGCCTGCCTACCACTGTGGGCGACGAAGGCGGCTTTGCGCCGAACGTGGCCAACCATGAAGCCGCGCTGCAACTCATCGTCGAGGCCATCGAGAAGGCGGGCTACCGCCCGGGCGAGCAAATCGCCATCGCCCTCGACCCGGCTTCGAGCGAGTTCTACAAGGACGGCAAGTACCACCTTGAAGGCGAAGGCCTGGTGCTATCCACCGAGGAAATGGTCGAGTTCTACGACAACTGGCTGGGCAAATATCCCATCGTGTCCATCGAAGACGGCCTGGCCGAACAAGACTGGGACGGATGGAAGCTGCTCAACTCCCGTCTGGGCAAGAAGGTGCAGTTGGTGGGCGATGACATTTTTGTCACCAACACCTCCATTCTGAAAAACGGCATTGCCGACAAACTGGCCAACTCCATCCTCATCAAGGTGAACCAGATCGGCACCTTGACCGAAACCTTCGCCGCCATCGAAATGGCCAAGCGCGCAGGCTGGACCGCCGTGGTGTCGCACCGCTCCGGCGAAACCGAAGACAGCATCATCGCCGACATCGCCGTGGCCACCAATGCCGGGCAGATCAAGACCGGTTCGCTGTCGCGCAGCGACCGCATCGCCAAGTACAACCAGTTGCTGCGCATCGAAGAAAACCTGGGCGAAACCGCCCGCTTCCTCGGCCGCGACGTGTTCTACAACCTGCGCTGATTTCACCCCACGCGGCCGATCGTCATGCGCTGGGTCACCGTCCTGCTCGTGAGTTTGCTGCTGCTGCTGCAGTGGCCGCTGTGGTTCGGCGAGCGGGGCTGGTTCGCGGTGCAACGGCTGGAAAATCAGCTCAGCCAGCAAGAGCAGGCCAACGCGCTGGCCCAGCAGGACAACGACCGCCTGGCCGCCGAGGTCCACGACCTGAAAGCCGGTCTCGGCGGTGTTCAAGACCAGGCCCGTCGCGAAATGGGCATGGTCAAGCCCGACGAGATTTTTGTGCAGATCGTGCCGCCCGCGCTGGCGGCCAGCGCCAGCGCCCGATAAAAATGCCCCGGCTGCCCTCAGTGGCGTATCAGTGGCGTATCAGTGACGTATTGATGCCACCGGCGGTTGAACCAGAGTGCTGACAAACACCTGAGCCGCATCGATGGCATCAAAGGCATAGCCCTGACCGCAAAATTCACAGCGCACATCCACTTCGCCGCGCTCCGCGATAATCGACTCCACCTCCTCGCGTCCCAGCATGCGCAACATGCCCACAACGCGATCACGCGAACAGGTGCAGTGAAAACGCGGAGTCTGCGGCTCGAAAACCCGGGCATCCTCTTCCCAGAACAGGCGCCTGAGCACTTCCTCGGGCGCGAGCTGCAACAGTTCTTCGGAAGTCAAGGTTGCCGCCAGATGGCGCGCACGCTGAAAGTCTTCGTCGGGTTGTTCCGCCCCCTCGGCGGTCTGTTTCTCACCGGGCATGCGTTGCAGCAGCAGACCGCACACAGCCTCATCGTTGCTGGCCAGCAAAAGCAGCGAATCGACCTGCTCCGATTGCGCCAGATACTGCTCCAGCATGGCAGCGAGTGACGGCAGCGTCTGACCGTGCTCATCGGTCAGCGCCACAATGCCCTGGTAGGGCTGCAAGCCGGATTCGGGATTGCGCGGGTCGAGGGTGATGGCGCAGCGTCCTTTGCCATCTGGATTGATCAGCGACGCCAAGTCTTGGGGCAATGCTGCAGCCTCCTGCAAATCGTCGGCCATCTTGGCCGTTGCCCGCAACCCGAAGTCGGGCTGACACTCGGCGACGGCGAGCTTCAGCGGACCGTCGCCCTGAATCTGCAAAATCAAGGCGCCGTCGAACTTCAGACTGCCCGCCAGCAAGGCGCTGGCCGCCGCCATCTGCCCGACCAGTGCGGCAACCTCCTGCGGATAGGTGCGGCGCTTGCTCAGTTCGGCCCAGGTGGACTCCAGACGGACGAGAACACCGCGCACATGGCCCGTGCCCAGCATGAATTTGACGATTTGATCGTTCATCGGTCTATCCGTTGAAGGTCTTGCGCAAAGAGCCGCGCGCGTTCGACGTAATGCTGGGTATTGCGATGCATGGCGTCGATGGCCTCGGGCGTGAGTTCGCGCGCCACGCGTGCGGGCGTGCCCAAAATCAGCACGCCATCGGGAAACACCTTTCCCTCGGTGACCAAGGCGCCGGCGCCCACCAGGCAATTGCGGCCAATCTCCGCGCCATTCAAGACCACCGCGCCAATGCCGATCAGACTGCCCTCGCCGATGGTGCAGCCATGCAGCATGGCCTGATGGCCGATGGTGACACGCGGCCCTACCGTGAGCGGATAGCCGGGGTCGGTATGGAGCACCGAACCATCCTGCACATTCGATTCCTCTCCGATCTCGATGAGTTCGTTGTCACCGCGCAGCACGGCGGAAAACCACACGCTCGAACGCGGCAGCAGCCGCACTTTGCCCATGACCTGCGCGCCGGGCGCCACATAGGCATCGGCGGCGATCTCGGGGCGCCAGTCGGCGAATTGGTAAATTGGCATGATGGATCACTCCAGAAAAATCAGGCCATGAACTGGCAAATTCTCCAGCTTGGGCCGGGCGATGACTTTCCGCCCGCGTCAATGGCGCTCCCGGCATTGTCGCCTTTCCCCGGCCTGCTTGCCACGGGCGGACAACTCGATGCCGACACCCTGGAGCGAGCCTACCGGCAGGGCATTTTCCCCTGGTTCACCCCGGGCGAACCGCTGCTGTGGTGGAGCACCGATCCGCGCATGGTGCTGCGGCCCGAGCAGTTGCATGTGACGCGCTCGCTGAAAAAATCGGCACGTCGATTCGGTCGCAGCGCCGATTGGCATCTTCGGATCGACACCGCCTTCCCCCGCGTGATGCAGCAGTGCGGCGCGCAGCGCGCCGACACCGGCACCTGGATCACCCTCGACATGCTCCAGGCCTACACCAGCCTGCACGCGCGCGGCCTGGCCCACAGTTTCGAGCTGTGGGAGGGCGATGCGCTGCGCGCCGGTCTGTACGGCGTATGCATCGGCCGCATGTTCTACGGCGAATCCATGTTCACCGAGGTGAGCGATGGCTCGAAAACCTTGCTGATGGCGCTGTGCGGGTTTTGTCTGCGCCACCGCATCGGTCTGATCGATTGCCAGCAGCAGACCGCCTATCTGGCGCAAATGGGCGCCGCGCCAATACCACGCGATGCGTTTTTGCGCCATGTGGCGCAAGCCACAAGGCAATCCGCCGTACCGGGCTGGCAGTATGATGATTCAACCTTTCTCACCGACTGCGCGCGCTGGCTGTGACCCATCCCAAAGAACTTCCACTCACCACCCTGCAGTTCTACGCCACGGCAAGTTACCCGTGCAGTTACTTGCCGGGCCGCATGGCGCGCTCGCAGGTGGCCACGCCCAGCCATCTGATCAACGCCGATGTGTACTCCGATCTGGTGCGTGCCGGCTTTCGTCGCAGTGGCCTGTTCACCTACCGCCCGCAATGCGAAGACTGCCAGGCCTGCCTGCCCATCCGCGTGCTGGCGGCGCAGTTTTCGCCCAACCGCACGCAGCAAAGAGCCTGGAGGCGGCATGGCGATCTCTCGGTGCGCGTGCTCAAGCTCGGCTTCATCCCCGAGCACTATCAGCTTTATCTGCGCTATCAGGCCGCGCGCCACACCGGCGGCGGCATGGACCACGACAGCATCGACCAGTACGCCCAATTTCTGCTGCAAAGCCGGGTGAACACCCGGCTGGTCGAGTTTCGAGCCCCCGCGCAGGCTGGCGCAGAGCTTGGCGCCCTCAAGATGGTCTCGGTGGTTGACGTGCTGTCCGACGGCCTTTCTGCGGTGTACACCTTCTTTGAAACCGCGGACATCGGCGCCAGCTACGGCACCTACAACATCCTCTGGCAGATCGAGCAGGCGCGCTCCATGCAGTTGCCGCATGTGTATCTGGGCTACTGGATCGCGTACAGCCGCAAGATGGCCTACAAATCGAATTTCACGCCATTTGAAATCTACCGCGACGGCGGCTGGTTCAACCCGCTGTCCGCAAGCGTTTGACCCCCGCCGTCATCCAGCCGCCTTGCCCTTGGCGCGCTGCGCGAACTGCTGCTTGAAGGTTGCCTGCGACGGCACGGGCAAATCACGATAGGCCGTCCACCCCGAGGCGCCTGGCAGGTTTTGCACCCGCCCGCGATCGCCCCCCATCAACCGCAAGACCCTTGACGCCAGTCGCACCCCCGGCCGATACAGCCAGGGATGCCGCGCGGCATAGCTCCACAGCCTCAAGGCCCAGCGCTCCATGCCCGGCCGCATTTCTCGCTCGAATTGCTGTTCGCGCATTTTGCGCAGCAGATCGGGCAGCGGGATTTTCATCGGGCACACGACCTGGCATTGCCCGCATAAGGTGGCGGCCTGCGGCAAATCCTGCGTGCTTTCAAGCCCCTGATAACTCGGAGTCAGCACCGACCCCATCGGCCCCGGATACACCCAGCCATAGGCATGTCCACCGATTTTCTGATAGACAGGGCAATGGTTCATACAGGCGCCGCAGCGTATGCAGCGCAGCATCTCGGCGAACGCACCGCCCACCAGACTGGTGCGTCCGCCATCGAGCAGCACCACATACATATGCTCCGGGCCGTCGCGGTCGGCCTCGCGCTTCGGGCCGGTGAGCACGGAGAAGTAGTTGCTGATCGTCTGCCCCGTCGCCGAACGGGGCAGCAGGCGCATCACCGCAGCCAAGTCTTCGAGCGTAGGCAGCACCTTCTCCACCCCAGTCACCGCCACATGCACCCGCGGCAGGATGGTGCACATGCCTTCGTTGCCCTCATTGGTGACCAGGGCGACGGAGCCGGTTTCGGCCACCACGAAATTACCCCCGGTAATGCCCATATCGGCCGACAGAAACTTCGCCCGCAGCACCTCGCGGGCCTCACGGGTCATCTCGGGGATGTCGGTCTTGCGCGGCGTGTGGTGCGTGCGCGCGAACAGATCGGCGATCTCCTCCTTGTCCTTGTGCACCACGGGGGCGATGATGTGCGAAGGGGGCTCGTTGCCGTTGATCTGCAGGATGTATTCGCCCAGATCGGTCTCCGTCACCTGCACGGCTGCGGCTTCCAGCGCAGCGTTCAAACCCATTTCCTCCGACACCATCGACTTCGACTTGATGGCCTGCTTGCAATCGTGCTTTCGGGCGATCTGCACCACCAGATCGGCGGCTTCCTGCGGGGTTTGTGCCCAGAGCACCGTGGTGCCGCGGCGCTGCGCTTCAGTTTCGAATCGCTCCAGCCAGACATCGAGCGTCTGCAGCGCCACGTTGCGACGGTTCACCGCAGCATCGCGAATCTGCTCGAACCCGTCCAACGCGGCGATGGCCGCGGCCCGGCCGGTCACGAACTTGGTCGAGAGCTTCTTGAGGTTTTGCTGCAAACGCTGATCGGCCAGCTTCTGGCCGGCGCGCGCCTTGAAATGCAGAGTCTGTGATTCCATGATCAGCGCTTTCCACTCAGCACTTCAGCGATATGAAGCACCTGAGTTGTGTGGTCTCCCTGACGCCGCAGCCGCCCTTCGATTTGCATCATGCAGCCCAGATCGCCCAGCACCACGGCACGCGCCTTGGTCGCCTGGATGTTGGCGCACTTGTCGTCGGCAATTGCCGCGGAAATATTGCCGTACTTCACCGCGAAGGTGCCCCCAAAGCCGCAGCACTGCTCGCATTGCTCCATTTCGCACAGACTGAGTCCAGATCGGAAGAGCGTCGTGTAGGGAAAGAGTGTAGATCTCGGTGGTCG
>CALBRU010000045.1 GCA_937927695.1 uncultured Thiomonas sp.
TCGGCCGCGCCAGATGCTCGTCAACCACCACACGCACCGCCCGCAGCACGCGCTCGTCCTCGCCCTCGGCATAGACGATGCGCTTTTTCGCTGCCTTTTTGGCAATGCTGAACATGGGGCGCATCACCGCGCCGGACTGATAGACGAACTGCTGCAGGCTGTCGCGGTAGGCGTCCATGTCGGCGATGGGGCGGCGCGCCACGCCGCTTTTTGCCGCCGCCTCGGCCACCGCCGGGGCAATCTTGATCATCAGGCGCGGATCGAAGGGTTTGGGAATCAGGTAGTCGGGGCCGAAGCGCAGCGGCTCACCCACATAGGTCGCCGCCACTACGTCGCTCTGCTCGGCCTGCGCCAGCTCGGCGATGGCGCGCACCGCGGCCACTTCCATCTCGGCGGTGATGGTGGTGGCGCCACTGTCAAGCGCACCGCGGAAGATGTAGGGGAAGCACAGCACGTTGTTGACCTGATTCGGATAGTCCGACCGGCCCGTGGCGATGATGGCATCAGGCCGCACCGCGCGCGCCTCTTCCGGCAGGATTTCGGGCGTGGGGTTGGCTAGCGCCAGGATGATGGGCTTGTCCGCCATCCGCAGGGTGTATTCGGGCTTGAGCACTCCGCCGGCCGAAAGGCCGAGAAACACATCCGCGCCGTCGATGATCTCGGCCAGGGTGCGCGCCGAAGTCTCTTGGGCGAAACGGCGCTTGTCCTCGTCCATCAGTTCGGTACGCCCCGCATACACCACACCGGCCAGATCGCTGACCCAGATGTTCTTGCGCGACAGCCCCAGATCGACCAGCAGGCTCAGGCAGGCCAGCGCCGCAGCGCCCGCGCCGGAGCACACCAGCTTGACCTGCGCCATGTCCTTGCCCACCACCTTCAGACCATTGAGGATGGCCGCGCCGACGATGATGGCCGTGCCATGCTGGTCGTCATGGAACACCGGAATGTTCATGCGCGTGCGCAGCTTGCGCTCGACCTCGAAACACTCCGGCGCCTTGATGTCTTCGAGGTTGATGCCGCCGAACGTGGGCTCCAGCGCGGCGATGACCTCGACCAACTTGGCCGGGTCTTTTTCGTTCACCTCGATGTCGAACACGTCGATGCCCGCGAACTTCTTGAACAGCACCGCCTTGCCTTCCATCACCGGCTTGGCTGCCAGCGGGCCGATGTCGCCCAGCCCCAGCACCGCGGTGCCGTTGGTGATGACCGCCACCAGATTGCCGCGCGCGGTGTAGCGAAACGCATCATCGGGGTTGGACTGGATTTCTTCGCAGGCCGAGGCCACACCCGGCGAATAGGCCAGCGCCAGATCGCGCTGATTGGACAACTGCTTGGTGGCGACGACGGCGAGTTTGCCGGGGCGGGGAAATTCGTGATACTCAAGCGCGGCTTGGCGCAGCTTGGCCTTGGTGTCTTCGGGGCTGGACATGAAGTCTCCTCCTCACGCGGCCGTCGTGAACGTTTCGCATCTTGTCGCCGCACGGGAAGCTGCCATTGTAGGAGCCTGCCGCCACCCCGATATGCGAACATGACGTGCAAACCACCTCTGACCACATAGCCTTTCCATGACTGCACCGCTCGGCGAGTTCGATCTCATCGCCCGCTACTTCACCCGGCCCGTGCGCCGCGCCGTTCTGGGCGTGGGCGACGATTGCGCCTTGCTCGCCGCGCCCGCCGCAAATGAACAAATCGCCATTTCCAGCGACATGTTGGTGGAAGGCCGGCATTTCCTGCCCGGCGCCGATCCGGCCGCTTTAGGACACAAGGCGCTGGCGGTGAACCTGTCCGATCTGGCCGCCGTGGGCGCAAGGCCGCACGCTTTCACCTTGGCGCTGGCCTTGCCCGAGGCCGATCCACCCTGGCTCGAAGGCTTTGCGCGCGGCCTGTTCGCCTTGGCCGAAGCCCACGACATCGAACTGGTCGGCGGCGACACCACCCGCGGCCCTCGCAACCTCTGCATCACCGTGCTCGGACTCGTGCCCCGCGGCCAAGCGCTGCTGCGCAGCGGCGCGCGGCCCGGCGACGATCTTTGGGTCTCGGGCACCGTGGGCGACGCCCGGCTGGCGCTGGGCCATCGCCTGGGCGAATGGCCGCTGGACGCGCAGACGCAAGCCGCGACTTTTGCACGCATGGATCGCCCCGAACCCCGCGTCGCCCTCGGTCTGGCGCTGCGGGACGTGGCGCAGGCCGCGCTCGATATTTCCGACGGCCTGCTTGCCGACCTCGGCCACCTCCTGCGCGCAAGCAGGGTGGGCGCCACCGTCGATGCCGACGCCTGCCCGGCCAGCGCAGCGCTTACCGCCCAACCCCCGCAGCGCCGCCGCCTGTGCCAACTCGCAGGCGGCGACGATTACGAACTCCTGTTCACCGCCCCACCCGCCGCACGCAACGCCGTTGCCGCCGCCGCGGCACAAGCCGCCACGCCCGTCACCCGCATCGGCCGCATCGACGCCGAGCCGGGCCTGCGGCTGATCGACGCGAGCGGACAGGTGTTGGACAATGTCTATGCGGGCTTCGACCATTTCCGCTCGCCATGACGCACGTTTGCACTCCTCAGACATGACCACCCCCATTCCCGCCGCCGCACAAGGCGCCTCGTGGCGCTTCATGTGGCGCAACCCCCTGCATGTGCTCGCACTGGGTTTCGGCAGCGGCCTGTCGCCGATCGCGCCGGGCACTGCGGGCACGCTGTTCGCCTGGGCCAGCTACGCCCTGCTTTCGCTCTGGCTGGGCCCGCTGAGCTGGGCCGTGGTCATTGGCGTGGGCGCCGTGGTCGGCATCTGGGCCTGCGGCCATACCTCGCGTGCGCTGGGCCTGGAAGACGCCTCGCCCGTGGTGTGGGACGAGATCATCGCGTTCTGGCTCATTCTGCTGCTCGTCACCCCGGCGGGCTGGGCCGAGCAGTTGGCCGCTTTTCTGTTGTTTCGTGCCTTCGACGCGGGTAAATGGCTGGCCGTGGGCTGGGCCGACCGCCATGTGAAAGGCGGCTTCGGCATCATGCTCGACGACCTGATCGCCGCCGCCTTCACCCTGCTGGTGATGGCGCTGGGTATCCGGCTTTACGCCCTGTTCTGAGTCCATGACCGGGCCCGACTTCGACGCACTTTGCCGCCTTGCAGCCGATGTCGGTGCGGCCTGTCGCGCGCGCGGCTGGCGGCTGGCCACCGCCGAATCCTGCACTGGCGGGCTGGTCTCGGCGGCCGTCACCAGCGTGGCCGGATCGAGCGACTGGTTCGACCGGGGTTTTGTCACCTACAGCAATGCCGCCAAATCCGATCTGCTCGGCGTGAACCCGGCGCTGTTTGCGCAGGTCGGTGCGGTGAGCCCGGAGGTCGCCCGCGCGATGGCGCTGGGCGCGCGGCAACGCGCGGGGGTGGAGGTCGCCGTGGCGATCACCGGCATCGCCGGGCCAGGCGGCGGCTCAGTAGAAAAACCGGTGGGCACGGTGTGGTTCGGGCTGGCCTGGAAAGAAGGTGACGCAGTGCGGAGCGAAACCCGTCACGCCCTGTTCAAGGGCGACCGGGACAGCGTGCGTCTGCAGGCTGCAGAGTTTGCACTGCGCTGGCTGCTGCAGGCGGCGCAGCGGTCATAGGCGCGCGCCGCGTCAGCCCTGCGGCGGCGCCGTATCGCGGAACGACGGACGCTGCATCAACTTGTCGTAGAGCTTGGCGAGATTGGGGTACTGCTGCTGCCAGCCGAGCTCAGGAAAGCGAAACACCACATAGCCCAGAGCGGCCCCCACGGCAATATCGGCCAGACTGAGATGGTTGCCGCTGCAAAACGGCTTGTCGCCCAGGCCGTGCGACATGGCTTTGACGCCGGACTCCACCTTGCCCATCTGCCGCGCAATCCACGCCGGGCTGCGCTGCGCTTCGGTGCGGCCGGGCCAGGTCTGCTCCAGCCGGGCCGTGGCCGCGGCGTCCATCACCCCATCGGCCAGAGCCTCCCAAGTACGGACTTCGGCGCGCTCGCGTCCGCCCGCAGGGATGAGTTTGCCCACGGGGGTCAGGGTGTCGAGATATTCGACGATCACCCGCGAGTCGAAAATCGCTTCGCCATCGTCGAGCACCAGGCACGGCACCTTGCCCAGCGGGTTGGAGCGACCGATCTGGGTCGCGTCCGACCAGACGTTCTCTTCTTCCCACTTGGCGTCGATTTTTTTTTCGGCCAGCATGATGCGCACCTTGCGCACGTAAGGACTGGTCAGGGAGCCGATGAGTTTCATGTTTTGGCACTGCAATCAATAGGCGTTCGAGTATATCAACCGGCCTCGATGCCGGGCTGCAGCACGCGCCGCGCGCCGCAGCCCGCAATTCCTACAATGCCCGCATGAGCACGAATCCCACACCGCAATCCGCCGCGCTGTCCACACTGGACGCGCTTTCGCCCCTGGACGGGCGCTATGCCGCCAAGGTTGACGCCCTGCGCGCGCATCTGTCCGAGGCCGGGCTGATGCGCAGCCGCGTCCAGGTTGAAGTGGCTTGGTTCATCGGTCTGTCCGATCTGGGGCTGCCGGAATTTCCCGCGCTGCCACCTTCGGCGCGGGCGGCGTTGCAGGCGCTGGTGGCCGGTTTCGGCAGCACGCAGGCTGCGGAAATCAAGGCCATCGAGCGCACCACCAACCACGACGTCAAGGCGGTGGAGTATTGGCTCAAGGCGCAAACCGCCGAGATGGCCGACGTGCACCGGCACGCCGAGTTCTTCCACTTCGCCTGCACCTCGGAAGACATCAACAACACCGCGCATGGGCTGATGCTCGCGGGCGCGCGGCGTGAAGTCGTCATGCCGCTGCTGCAACGCGTGCTGCGGCGGCTGCTCGACCTCACCGCCGAGCTGGCCGAGCAGCCCATGCTGTCGCGCACCCACGGCCAGACGGCCAGCCCCACCACCCTGGGGAAGGAATTTGCCAACGTCGCCCACCGCCTGCAGCGTGCCATGGCGGCCATCGAGTCGGTCGAGCTGAGCGCCAAGATGAATGGCGCGGTGGGCAATTACAACGCGCACCTAGCCGCCTACCCCGAGGTGGACTGGGAGGCGTTTGCGAGCAAGGTGGTCGAGTCGCTCGGTCTGAGCTTCAACCCCTACACCATCCAGATCGAGCCGCACGACGCCATGGCCGAACTGTTCGATGCCGTCGCCCGCGCCAACACCCTGTTGATCGATCTCAGCCGCGACATCTGGGGCTATATTTCCTGGGGCTATTTCAAGCAAAAGACCAAGGCGGGCGAAATCGGCTCGTCCACCATGCCGCACAAAGTCAACCCCATCGACTTCGAGAACGCCGAGGGCAATCTGGGCATAGCCAACGCGCTGCTGCGGCACCTGAGCGACAAGCTGCCGATCTCGCGCTTCCAACGCGACCTGACCGACTCGACCGTGCTGCGCAATATGGGCGTGGCGCTGGGCCACAGCGTGCTGGCCTGGGACTCGTTGCTGCGCGGGCTCGACAAGCTGCTGGTCCACCCCCAACGCCTGGCTGAAGATCTCGACAACGCATGGGAAGTGCTGGCCGAACCGGTGCAGACCGTCATGCGCCGCCACGGTCTGCCCAGCCCTTACGAGCAGCTCAAGGAATTGACCCGCGGCAAGGCCATCACGGCAGACTCCATGCGGGGCTTCATCAAAGGACTGAATCTGCCCGAAGACGACCGCCAACGCCTGCTCGCCATGACCCCCGCCAGCTACACCGGGCTGGCCGCCGAACTGGCCAAGCGTCTGGCCGCAGAGCGCTGAAGCACGGGAGACCCGCCATGCTCAAACTCCTGCTCAAGTGGCTTCTGTCCGCCTGCGCGCTGCTGGCTGTGGCCTATCTCTACAGCGGCGTGCAGGTGGCGGGCTTTGGTGCGGCCATGTGGGCGGCGCTGTTCATCGGTCTGCTCAATGCGCTGGTGCGGCCTATTCTGTTCATCCTCACGCTGCCGATCACCATTCTGACCCTCGGGCTGTTTTTCTTTGTGCTCAACGCCGCCATGTTCTATGCGGCGTCCGGCGTGATCGATGGCTTTCATGTGCGCAGCTTCGGCGCGGCGCTGCTCGGGTCGATTCTCTACAGCATCGCCGGGGTCATCATCGACAGCGCGCTGGAAGGGGTGCAGTTCGGACGGCGCCGGTAAGCGGCGCCAGCAAAAAGCCCGGCTGACCGTGAGGCCAGTCGGGCTTTGTTTTGCCCTGCGCCGCAGTTCAGCCTTGCCAGGCCTGAGCCGTGCCGGCCTGCGCCATCTGCATCAACCGCGCCACGCGCTCTTCGGTGGACGGGTGCGTGCTGAACAACTTGGCGATGCCGCCCCCGTGCAAGGGGTTGAGAATCATCATCTGCGCCGTGGCCGGATGCGCCTCGGCGGCTTGGAACGGCACGCCGCGCGCGTAAGCCTCGATCTTCTGCAAAGCTGCTGCCAGCGCTGCCGGATCGCCCGAGATTTCGGCGCCGCCCCGATCGGCCTCGAACTCGCGGGCGCGGGAAATCGCCATCTGGATCAGGCTGGCGGCCAGGGGCGCCAGAAGGGCCACCGCAATGCTGGCGATGGGATTCACCGGTCGACCTTCGGAGTCGCGTCCACCGAAGAACATCGCAAAGTTCGCCAGCGCCGAGATGGCCCCGGCCATGGTGGCGGAAACGGTGGAAATCAGAATGTCACGGTGCTTCACATGCGCCAGTTCATGCGCCATCACCCCGCGCAACTCACGCGCGCTGAGTACGCGCAGGATGCCGGTGGTGGCCGCAACCGCCGCGTGCTCCGGGTTGCGGCCGGTGGCGAAGGCGTTGGGCGCGTCTTCCTGGATGAGATAGACCCGCGGCATGGGCAGACCGGCGCGCTGGGCAAGCTCCTGCACCATGGCGTAGAACTGGGGCGCGCTGCTGGCGTCGACCTCTTGCGCGTTGTACATCTTCAGCACCATCTTGTCGCTGAACCAGTAGCTGAAGAAGTTCATTCCCAACGCGAACAGCAACGCCAGAATCATGCCTTTCTGTCCGCCCAGCATGGAGCCGATCACCACGAACAACGCGGTGATCGCAGCCATCAGGATGGCGGTTTTCATGATATTGAACATGCTTCACTCCGATACGTTTGGATACAACAGCGCTAGATTGTGCAGCGAATCAAAAGTTCAAGGCCGCAAAGGGATTTAGCCCAGCGAGGGGCTTAGCCCAGCGTCAAGCCCGTGAGGTCGTTCCCGCCCTGCAGCCATTGCCCCACGCTCTGCATTGTGCCGCCGGGTTTTTGCAATCGTGTGATGCGCAGCACACCGCTGCCGCAACCCACATCCAGCCCCTCGGCCGTCATCTGCCGCACCAAGCCGGGCGGGCCGACAAGCGACGGCGCCGTCAATGCCTCGGCTGCACCCACCTTGACGACACCGCCGTCTGGCAAGGTGAATTGCGTGCCTGGCCAGGGCGTGAACGCCCGCACCCTCCGGGCGAGCAGCTCCGCGGGCAAATCCCACTGCAACAGCGATTCGTCCTTGCTGATTTTCTCGGCGTACGTCACCCCAGCTTCGGGCTGCGGACGTGGGCGCAGCTCGCCGCGTTCCAGCGCCTCCAGCCCCTGCACCACCAGGGCCGCGCCCAAGGCGGCGAGTTTGTCGTGCAGGGTGGACGCGGTGTCGGTGGATTCAATCGGCAGGGCCTGCTCCAGCAGCATGTCGCCCGTGTCGAGCCCCGCGTCCATCTGCATCAGGGTGATGCCCGTCTGCGCATCGCCTGCCTCGATCGCCCGCTGGATCGGGGCGGCTCCACGCCACCTGGGCAGCAGCGAGCCGTGAATGTTCAAGCAGCCCAATCGCGGCAGGGTCAGCACCGACGTCGGCAGAATCAGGCCATAGGCCGCCACGACCAGCACATCCGCCTGGGCGCCGCGCAACGCCTCGTGTGCCTGCGCAGCCTGTTCGGCATAGCGCCCGTCCAGTCGCAGACCTTGGGGTTGAATGACCTCAATTTGCGCAGCAGCAGCAACCCGTTTGACCGGGCTGGACTGCACTTTCATGCCGCGGCCCGCGGGACGGTCGGGCTGGGTCAGCACCAGAGGCACGGTGTAGCCCGCGCTCAGAATGGCGCGCAACGCCACCGCGGCGAACTCCGGCGTGCCAGCAAACGCCACGCACAAACGGCGCGCCGAAGGGGAGGCGGGCATGGCCTGGCTCAAGCGGCCTGCCTCTGCCGTTTGAGCATTTTGGTCTTGATCCGGTTGCGTTTGAGCGGCGAGAGGTAATCGACGAAAACCTTGCCCAGCAGATGATCCATTTCATGCTGAATGCACACCGCGGTCAGCCCGTCGGCGTCCATCTCGAAGGGCTGGCCCTGCGCGTCCAGCGCGCGCACCCGCACCGTGGCCGGCCGTGTGACCTTGTCGTAGATGCCGGGAACGGACAGGCAGCCCTCTTCCCATTCCTTATCTTCCGCGCTGTGCCGCACGATTTCCGGGTTGATGAGCGCCAGCGGTTGATTGCGCTCTTCCGAGGTATCCATGACGATGATGCGCTCGTGCACATCGACCTGTGTCGCGGCCAAGCCAACCCCATTGGAGGCATACATAGTCTCGAACATCGCCGCAACAAGAGCGCGTACCCGCTCATCGACCGCCGCAACCGGCTTGGCGACGGTGTAAAGACGCGGATCGGGATATTGAAGAATGGTCAGTGGTTCCATGGTTCGCATTTTAGTTATTTGCGATGGAAAAGGCCTTATCCATTGCAAAAACGGGGACGCACAACTGTGCCCGCGCCCGCGCCGACGCAGTGGGCCGGGCGCGCCCGCAACATTCTTGCAACTGCCGCCCCGTCCAAACGCCGACCAAACGGTGATTTGATTGCCGCATCAAGGTGTTGCGTGCACAATGTGCTCAACAATTTTGAGATATGGGCCCTGGAATCGCAAATTTCCACGGGGGGCAGATTCACAAAAGACCACACCGCGCCGGATGTGGCCACCGTTTCGATCTGGGGACTTTGCGCCATGCTGAGACAGGCTTTCCACCACCCTTTCAACCTCTTTTCACCTCGTATGAGCTACCGCGCTCTGGCTGCCGCGCTGGCGCTGGCCACGGCGGCGCCCTGGGCTTGCGCCGCCAACCCATCTGCCGCCGCGCCCGCGCTGCATGGCCTGCCCAACTATCCGGTGGCTCCGGCGCAGCGCGCTCAGGCCGAACTGACCGCGCAGACCGGCGTGCCGGTTTCCGAGCTGGCGGCCAACGCGCCCTCGCGCTACACCGTCAAACGCGGCGACACCCTCTGGGCAATTTCCGGCATGTACCTGCGCAAGCCCTGGGACTGGCCCAAGCTGTGGGGCATGAATCTGCAGCAGATCCGCAACCCGCACTGGATTTTTCCGGGACAGGTGCTCTACCTCGACATTTCCAATGGCCGCGCCCGCCTCAGCATGGGCAGTGACAGCCAGGGCATTCCCACGGTGAAGCTCAACCCGCAGGTCGAATCCAGCCCGCTGCCGCCTGAAGGCATTCCCACCATCTCGCCGGACCTCATCGCCCCCTTCCTCACCCAGCCGCTGATCGTCGAGCCCGACACCCTCGAAGCCTCGCCGCGCATCGTGGCCTTGCCCAAGGGGCACACCATGGCGTCGCCCGGTACGCAGGTCTATGTGCGCGGCGATGTGAGCAAAGCCACGCGCTATCAGATCTATCGCCCGGCCAAGCCGCTGGTCGATCCGGCCACGAAAAAAATCATCGCCTACCAGGCCGAATATCTCGGTACGACCAATCTCGTCGAGCCGCCTTCCGGGCCGGATGCGGTGTCGGTGTTCCGGGTTGACGGCATCGAGCGTGAAGTCGGCGTGGGCGACCGGCTGGTCATCGCGCCGCCGCGTGAATTCCTCAACTACACCCCGCACGCCCCGGCCAAACCGATCAGCGGCGACATTGTCTCGATCTACGGCGATCTGAGCATGGCGGCCAAGAACAGCGTGGTCGCACTCAACCGCGGGGCCGACGACGGGCTGGAGCGCGGCGACGTGCTGGCGCTGTGGCACAACAGCCGCATGGTCAAAGACTCGACCGCGCCCGGCAAACCCGAGATCGAACTGCCCGACCGCCGCGTGGGCGTAATGATGGTGTTTCGCACCTTCAAGCATGTGGCCTATGCGCTCATCCTGTCGGCCGACGAACCGGTTGAAGTCGCAGACCGCTTCACCCAGCCCTGATCGCCGTTGCAGCCTTCGGCACGGTCGAGCATGACGCCGCCTGAAGACCTCGCCGACTGGCTGCGGCTGATGCAGACTCCGGGCGTTGGCGCCCTCACCGCGCGCCAACTGCTCTGCGCCCTCGGGCCGCCGTCGCTGATTTTCCAGGCCTCGCACGCCACGCTGACTCGGGTGGTCAGCGCCACCGTCGCCTCGGCGCTGCTGGCCGAGCCCGACCGCGAAACCCAAGACCTCATCGCCCGCACCCTGGAATGGGCCGCCCACCCGGGGCAGGACTGCATCACCCTGGACGATCCGGCTTATCCGCAAAGCCTGCTCGACATCACCGATCCGCCGCCCTTGCTTTACGCCTTGGGCAATGCCGCGCTGCTGGGCGCCCCACGGCGGCTGGCCATGGTGGGCGCACGCACCCCCACCGCACAGGGCGAGCGCGATGCCAAGGCGTTTGCGCAGGCATTCAGCGAAACCGGGGTCACCATCGTTTCGGGATTTGCCCTGGGCATCGACGCTGCCGCGCATCGCGGCGCCCTGGCCGCAACAGGCGCACAGGCCGGTTCGACCATCGCCGTGCTCGGCACAGGCTGCGACCGCGTCTATCCACCGCGTCACAAAGAACTTGCGCATCTCGTGGCCGAGCGCGGGCTGCTGCTGTCCGAGTTTGCGCTGGGCACATCTCCCGCCAAGGGCAATTTTCCGCGCCGAAACCGCCTCATCAGCGGCCTGTCACGCGGGGTGCTGGTGATCGAGGCCGCCACGCACTCCGGCTCGCTCATCACCGCGCGGCTGGCTGGCGAGCAAGGACGCGAAGTCTTTGCCATGCCCGGCTCGATCCACAACCCCCTGGCGCATGGCTGCCACCGCCTCATTCGCGAGGGCGCCAAGCTTGTCGAAACCGCGCAAGACGTGTTGGAAGAATTTGCCTGGGATGCGCGCCCAGCCGCGAAAACCACGACGGAAGACGCATCGTTCGCCGCGGAAGCCCCGCCCGAATGCGACATCCTGCGCGCCCTGGGCTACGACATTCGCAGCTTCGACGATCTCAGCGCGCGCACCGGCTGGCCTGCCGACAGGCTAGGAGCTCGCCTGCTCGAACTCGAACTGGAGGGCCAGGTCGCGCGCCTGCCCGGCGGCCGGTTTCAGCGCATCGCCCGCGCCTGAAATCCG
>CALBRU010000046.1 GCA_937927695.1 uncultured Thiomonas sp.
CGGAATAAGCGGAGGGTCGGCGGCTGGCCATGAAGGGTCAGAAAATTATCCACAGGGACGCCGCCGATGCCCAGTTATCCCCAGCGGCTGGGGAAAATGTCACACCGGATGGGCGGAAAGCCCTGATTTCATGCGGGTTGATCGGGCTGCCCAAAAAAAAGGCAGGCCGTTGTGTCGGTCAGTCCTGCGCAGCGCGAGGTTGCGCAGGACCGACTGAGGATTGTAGGCAGGGGCGCGAATAGGGAAAACCGAATAGGGAAAACCAGGGAAGAGCAACGGGGAACGCGAGGGGACGCGCAGGCCCTTACTGCATTTCCAGATCGGGCAAGACCGCTTCGAGTCCGGCCTGGGCGCATTCCTCGTCAACTTTGCCATCCGGGGCGCCGCTCACGCCCACGGCGCCGTACATCCGGCCCCCGGCTTCGATCGGCACGGAGCCCGCGGTGAAGGCCAGGCCGTCACCCAGCAGGGCCAGGGGCGAGGCGGCCTGCGGTCCCATGGCGGTGCCTTTGATGCCGAACATGGCGGCGGTATAGGCCTTTTGCCGGCTGATGGCCAGCGAGACCGGCGGGGCCAGGGTGTCGCGCAGAGTGGTCTGCACGATGCCGTTGCGATCAACCACGGTCACGCTGACCTGCAAGCCTTTGGCGCGGCAGGTCTTGATGGCGCCCTGCGCGATGCGCTCGGCGGTCTCAAGGGTGAGTCGGTGGACCGTGACGGTGAGCGGCTCGGCCGCGAAGGCGGGTGCGGACAGCAAGGCGCACAGACCGAGCGCCGCGGGCAAACGAAGGGAAGTTTTCATATTGTCTCCTGCAGAATTTTTTTGGGGATGGGCAGGCAATGTGCATGACGCAGTATTCCACAGCAACAACCACTTTGCCTGCGGCCAGGAGGGCCGATTCAGCGAGTCTGTTGCATGAGTTTGTCCAGCGTGGGCGCGATTGCCAGGGCGATGCGTTCCATGCCTTGGGCATCCGGGTGGAGCAGCACGGTTTGATGCGCTTCATGCCCTTCGAGATAGAGCGCGGGATCGGGCTGGCCTTGGGCGTCGAGCAGCACATGGCCGACATTCAGGAAGGTCACAAAGGGGCTGTGGGCGTAGGCCTGCGCCAGCGCGGCGTTGATCTTGAGGGTTTCGGCGCTGATCCAGGCCGAACGCTTGCTGGGCAGCACGCCGAGCAGCAGCACCGCGGTGTGCGGCAGCAACTGGTGCACCTTGTCCACCACCGCTTCGATGCCCGGCACGGTCAGGTGTGCGCCCCAGTGCGGCCGCCCCAGATTGTTGGCGCCGATCAGCAGAATGCAGACCTTCGGAGACAGCCCCTGAACCTGCCCGTGATCGAGCCGCCACAACACGCTGGAGGTGGTGTCGCCGATGAAGCCGAGATTGAGCGGCTGGTAGCGTCCGTATTCGCGTTGCCAGATGGGCTGGTAGTCGGCCCAGGGTTGCGGGCCGCTGCGCTCCCAGTTCTGGGTGATGGAGTCGCCCAGCCAGACGAGCTCGGGCTGGCTGCGACGCACCTGTTGCAGTGACGCTTCAAAGCGCTTGCGCCACCAGGGCAGATCCATGCGGCCGATGGGCGTCGCGGCCAGATTGACTGCGGCTCGCGCCTGGTCGACTTTCAGCCACGGGCTGAACAAAAGCGTACCTGCCGCGGCCCTCAGCAGTAAACGACGCTGCATCGCAGGCGACGAGAAGGACGGTTCGGGGTCGGGAAGTGGGGGCATGGGAGAGGGTTCAGTAAGAGAAACAGCCGGAGAAACGCCGCGCTTACGGTGCTGACTTCGTGAAGCAGTGCGCAATTTTCAACAATTCTTGGCGCTGCGTGAGAGGCTACGGGCCGACAACGTGACGGATTTCACGGACAGGGCGACGCAACTTCTTGAGAATCCAGTCAAGCCAGAGCAGTCAGCGAATCTGGTGCAGGAATAATGCTTATCTTTCGTTGATTTCTTCAGTTTGTCTGGATTGTCAACAAGTTTGGTTCTTTGCTGACAATCATCGTCCGATATTTTGGGATATTTTTCTCTTCATGAAATGTCGTTTTCTGCCCTGAAACTTTGACTCACTGACATTGCTGCAACGCCCTCATGTGCTCCGCGTCCACCCGCTCCGTGATTCGCTGGCTGTTCTGGTCAGTGGGCCTCGTTGCGTGTTACGTCCTGGCGGCCTGGCTGGTGCTCGGGGTACGGTCGAGCGAGCTCATTCTGTGGCCTTCGGCGGCCGTGGCGGCCTTCGGCCTGATTGCGCGCGGGCCGTCGATGGTGCCGGCCATCGCGCTCGCGTCCTGGGTGAGCGACTACATGTTGTTGGGCTGGGGACTGCAGGCCAGCGCCTTGATCGCGGCGGGCGACGTCCTCGGGCCGCTGCTCGGTCTGTGGTTACTGCGGCGACGTGTGCGCTGGCAGGGTTTCGAGACGACGGCCGACGGTCTCTGGTTCATCGGCGCCATGGGTGTGCTTGGCGCAGGGGTTTCGGCGGCCGTGGGGGCCGCTGCTGCGGCCACCTTCGGTTTTGGCCGGACGCCCGTTTCGCCTGATCTGGGCGTGCAATGGTGGGTGACCGATATGGCCAGCATCGTGGTGCTCACTCCCGCCGCCGAACTGCTACGCAGGGTGTCGCTGCAGACCTTGCGGGCGGCGTTCAACTCGGAAATGGTGTGGCTGCCGGCACTCGCGGTGATCGGCACCCTGCTGGTCTATCTCATGCCAGTTGGTCAGAGCGCGCTGCCCATCGGGCTGGCGAGCCTGGTCATGTTGCCGCTGCTGTGGTCGGCGATGCGTCTGCCGCTGGCGGTTTCCACCACCTTGAGCGCGGTCATCAGCCTGCTGATCGTGACGGCGACCGTACTGCAGCAAGGCCCCATGTACAGCATGCTGGGCAGCGACCGCTTCATGTCCATGCAGATCATTCTGTTGACTTTCGCCAGCGCCATGCTGCTCGCCGGATTGCTGGCCAACGAGCGCACCGTGGCACTCAAACAGGTGCGCGACATCAACGCCACGCTGGAAAAAAAGGTCAACCGCCGCACCGCCGCGCTGCAGATCAGCCAGGCCACCACGCAGGCGCAGTTGCGGTTTCAGGAATCGCTGCTCAACGCGCTGCCCAACCCGGTGGCGTTCAGCGATCCGCAGGGGCGGTTCACCCGGGTGAACGTGGCCTTCAACCTGCTCGTCGGGCTCAGCGGCCCCGAAATTCACGGCCGTACCGGAACGCAGATTCTCGGCACGACGCTGGGCCGCATTTGGGAAGACATGGACAGCGAGTTGCTTTCCGGCAGTCTGCAGGTCACGCGCGAGGCGCCTTATCTGCATCCCGATCATGAGCCCACGGTATGGATTTTGAACAAGGCGCTGGTGCGCGACGCGGTCAGCCGCCAGATCGTGGGCGTGGTCACCAGCATGCAGGACATCACCGCCATCAAGCAGTTGCAGCAGCAACTCAGCGAAGATGAGCAGCGCTTTCGCTTTCTCGCGGAAGAGTCGCCGGTGCCGCTGGTCATCACCCGCACCAGCGACGCGGCGCTGCTGTTTTCCAACAAGGCTGCAGACAGCCTGTTCCGCGGCTCGTATGCGGAGCACGCCGGGCAGTCGATGCGGCCTCTTTGGGGCGACTCGGTCGATCGCGATCAACTGCTGGCTCGGCTGCAGCGCGAAGGCGGCGTAGTGCGCGGCGTGGAGGCCAGGTTCCGCCGGTTCGACGGCAGCGAGGTCTGGCTGCTGCTGTCGGTCACTCGGGGCCGTTACCGCGACGACGACGCCCTGATTTTCGCCTTCAAGGACATCAGCGAGGCCAAGGCGCGCGAAAACGAATTGCGCAATCTGGCTTACACCGACACGCTCACCGGCATTCCGAACCGCCGCTATTTTCTGGCCCGCGCCGCACTGGAACTGCGCCGCGCGCAGCGTGAGGGCAGCCCGTTCGTGGTGCTGGCGCTGGACATCGACCGCTTCAAGCAGATCAATGACCGCCTCGGCCATCAGGTGGGCGATGCCGTCATTCGCTGTTTTGCGCAGACCTGCATGCAGCAGTTGCGCGGCCCCGATCTTTGTGGACGGCTGGGGGGCGATGAGTTCGCCATTCTGCTGCCGCAGACCACGCGGCAGGTCGCGTTCGATGTGGCGCAGCGCCTGCGGCTGTCCATCCAGGAAGCCAGCTGCCTGCCCTCAAGCGCGCCTGGCGGCATGACGCTGACCACCAGCATCGGCATTGCCGAGTTCCTGCCGACTTCCACCCTGATGGATGCCGACGAATTGCTCGACCGCGCCGACCAGGCTCTCTACCGCGCCAAACAAGCCGGACGCAACCGGGTGGAAATCTGGACGGGTGAAGCCCCGGCGCCGGTGTAAATCGGGGCGCTCGATCAGTCCTGTTTATCAGCCCTGTTTTTGATCAAGCAACCAGCGGTAGAGCGCATCGCGCTTCAGCCCGGTGAGGTCGGCCGCCACCGCAGCCGCGCGTGAGGCGGGCAACTCTTGCGCCAGGCGCTGCAACAGGGCGATGGCTCGGGTGTCGAGTTCCGCCACCGCCGCGCGCGGCTGCAGCAGCAGCACGAATTCGCCCTGCGCCCGCCGGGGATCGGCGTCAAGCCAGTCGAGCGCGGCTTGCGGCGTGCAGGGCAGCAGGGTCTCGAACTGTTTGCTCAACTCCTTGGCGAGGACGAGCTGCGCCTGCGCGTCCAGCTCCAGCAAGGTGAGCAGGCAGTCGCGCAGCCGGTGCGGGGCTTCGAAAAACACCGTCACCCGCGAAGCCTGCAGTGCGGTCTGCAGAAAGGCGCGCAGCGCCACGGCCTTTTCGGGCGCGAAGCCCGCGAAGCAATAACCCGAGTGCAGATCGAGGCCGCTGGCGCTGAGCGCCGTCGTCACCGCGCTGGCGCCCGGCAGGGGCATCACCCGCAGCCCGGCGGCATGAGCGGCCGCGGCGATGCGGCTGCCCGGATCGCTGATGCCCGGCGTGCCGGCGTCGCTGACAAAAGCCACGCGCTCGCCCGCGGCCACCGCGGCGACGATGTGCTGTGCGGCCTGCGCCTCGCGGTGCTGGTCGCAGCGCAGCGTGGGTTTGCGCAGCCCGTAGGCTTCGAGCAGACGCTGCGCCATCCGGGTGTCTTCGGCCGCGATGCGGTCGGCATGGTGCAGTACGGCCAGAGCGCGCAGGCTGATGTCGGCTAGGTTGCCGATGGGCGCGGCCACCATGTAGAGCGCGGGCGGAAAATCCTGCTGGGCGCAGAATTCCAGTGCGGTTTGGAGGGGAGTGGGCATGGCGGGCTTGATGCAAATGTGGAAGCAGCGCGCGGCGCGCCGTCTGGGGCAGTCGGCAGAAGCGCAGGCCTGCGCCGAGTTGCAGGCCCGCGGCTTGCGGCTGGTCGAGCGCAATTATCGGGTGCGGGGCGGCGAGATCGACCTGATCATGCGCGCGGCGGATGGCACGCTGGTCTTTGTCGAGGTGCGCGCCCGCAGCAACGCGGCGGCGTATGGCGGGGCGGCGGGCAGTGTCGATGCGCGCAAACGCCGCCGTATTGTGCTGGCCGCGCGTCACTATCTGGCGCGTCTGGCCGAGGAGCCGACGTGCCGTTTCGATGTGGTTGCGCTGGAAGCGGGCAAGCTGGAGTGGCTGCCTGGCGCGTTTTCGGCAGAAGAATGACGACGCAGGCATGACAACACGCAGGCCGCACAGGCACTCGACCCCGACTAACATCGCCCTTTTGTCTCATCGTCACATCATGCTAGAGCAGCGTATCCAGCAGCATTTTTTCGACAGCGCCGATCTGAAATACCAGGCGGCCGAGTCGCTGACCGGGCCGATCGCGCGTGCGGTGGATGTGCTGGCGACCGCAGTGTCCAACGGACACAAGATTCTGATCTGCGGCAACGGCGGTTCTGCGGCCGACAGCCAACACCTGGCGGCGGAACTGGTCGGCCGCTTCGAGCG
>CALBRU010000047.1 GCA_937927695.1 uncultured Thiomonas sp.
CGTAGGCGGTGTAACTACCCATGTACGAGCGCCCGGACACCGTGCCCTGAAGGGCGTTGTTCGGATGACTCTGGTGCCCCTCGGTCAGGGTCATTTTTTCCGGACGCAAGGCGATGCCCAGTTCCATGTTGAGCGTGCCGCTGATGCCGTGGCCGATGTGGAACAAGGCATCATCGGTCTGCACCTCGCAATGGTCGGGCTCGTCGGTCACCAGCCTGCCGTCGAACATATTGACGTTGCCGATGAAATCGGCAATGAAGCGCGTTTGCGGGTGTTCGTAAATCTCGATGGGGGTGCCGAGTTGAAGGAACTCGCCATCCTTCATCACCGCGATGCGGTCGGCCATGGTCATGGCTTCTTCCTGATCGTGGGTCACCATCACGCAGGTTACGCCGACCTTGCGCAGAATATTGACGAGTTCGAGCTGGGTACGCTCGCGCAACTTTTTGTCGAGTGCGGCCAGCGGCTCGTCGAGCAAAAGCAGCTTGGGGCGTTTGGCCAGACTGCGGGCCAGAGCCACGCGCTGTTGCTGGCCGCCGGAGAGCTGGTGCGGCTTGCGCTTGCCGTAGGGCTTGAGCTGCACGAGGTCGAGCATCTGCTCCACGCGGGCGCTAATGTCGGCCTTGGCCATGCCGTCGCGCTTGAGGCCGAAGGCAATGTTGTCGAACACGGTCAAGTGCGGAAACAGCGCGTAAGACTGGAACATCATGTTGATCGGCCGCTCATAGGGCGGCAGATCGGTGATGTCTTCGCCTTCCAGATAGATGTGGCCGGAGGTCGGCGTCTCGAATCCGCCGAGCATGCGCAGCAAGGTGGACTTGCCGCAGCCACTCGATCCGAGCAGGGCAAAAATTTCGCCCTGCTGGATGTCGAGATGAATGTCATTGACCGCGACGACCTCATCGAAGCGACGGGTGATGCCGTCGATGCGCAGGAAGGGTTTTGCACTCGGGGAAGGGGGCGTCATAACGCGAACTCCATCATCGGCCGAACAAGGTTGAGATAGGAGGGGTGTTGCCGCGCCCCTCAGACAAAAAAACGGAGAACGCGGCAACAGGGCTCAGATCACAGGCCGGTCTTGAACTTGGTGTACAGACGGGTCACGAGACGACGCTGCTCCGGGGTGTAGACCTTGGGCGGAATCAGCTTGGCCACCATGTCGGGCTTGAGGAACACGAAGTCGTTGTCCTTGATCTTGGCATCGACATAGGGCAGCGAGGACGGCACCGGGTTGGCGTAGGTCACCGTGTTGGTGTCGGCCGCGGCCACCTTGGGCTCAAGCACGTAGTTCATCCACTTGTAGGCGTTGTCGAGGTTCTTGGCATCGGCAGGAATGGCCATGGTGTCGATGAAAATCACGGCGCCATGCGTGGGCGGGAACACTTCGATGTCCTGCTTGTTTTTTGCAGCCTTGGCGCGTGCTGCGGCAATGCCCATGTCACCCGACCAACCCAGCGACATGCAGATGGAACCGCCAGCCAGGTCGTTGATGTAGCCCGAGGACGAGAAAATGCTCACGTCCTTACGCACCTTCTGCACCATGGCATAGGCCTTCTCGAAGTCGGCCGGGCTCTGGGTGTCTTGCGGAATGCCGAGATAGTTGAACGCAGCCTCCATGATGTCGCCGCCCGAGTCGAGCATGGAGATGCCGCAGGACTTGATCTTGTCAGCGTAGGTAGGATCAAAAATCAAGGACCAGGGATTGGCGGGCATGGGCGTGGAGCCCAGCGCCTTTTTCACCTGGTTGACGTTGATGCCTACCGTGGTGTAGCCCCACATCCAGGGAATGAGGTATTTGTTGCCCGGATCGACCGCGGCGAGCTGTTTCATCAGGCCCGGATCGAGGTTTTTGTAGTTGGGGATCTTGGCTTTGTCGAGCGGATGCAGCAGACCGCCCTTGATGTCGATGGCCGCCCAGTTCGACGACGGCACCACGATGTCATAGCCGGTATCGCCCGCCACCATTTTGGCGAACAGGGTTTCGTTGGAGTCGAAGGTGTCGTAGCGCACCTTGATGCCGGTGTCCTTCTCGAAACCCGGCACGGTGGTCGGGGCGATGTAGTCGGACCAGTTGTAGATGTTGAGCACGCCGGCGGCTTGCGCCGGGGCGGCAGCGCCGAGGGTCAGCGCCGCGGCGCCCGCCAGGCATGCCGCCAGCAGCTTGCGACGGACTGACTTCGTATGCAGTTTTTGTGACATGAAAAACCTCTCAAGTGTGTGTGAAGCCAATTGGAAACAACAGGTGCAGCAGGGTGAGGCTTTGCAATTCCCGTACCAGTATGCCGTGACCGACCGAAACGGAAATGGCGATTTATACCAAGCCCTGCGCACGCAGACCAGAGAGCGTGTCGTCCAGGCTGGCGCGAATGCGCCGGATCATCTCGTCGATCTCGACATGCGTCATCACCAGCGGCGGGGCGATGATCATGCGTTCTTCGACGGCGCGCATCACCACGCCGTTCTTGAAGCAGTGGTCGCGGCAGATGTAGCCCACACCCAGATCAGCCGGGAACAGGGTGCGGCTGGCCTTGTCCTTGTAGAGCACCAGGCCGGCGACCATGCCGAGCGAATCGACATCGCCCACCAGGGGATGATCGGCCAGGGTGGCGAATTGTTGCTGTAGGTAAGGTGCCGTGTCTGTGGCCACGCGCTCGACCACGCCCTCGTCACGCAGCGCGTTGACGTTGGCGATGGCCACGGCGCAGCAGGTCGGATGGCCGGAGTAAGTGAAGCCGTGGTTGAAGTCGCCGCCCTGCTCGATCAGCACCTTGGCCACACGGTCGCCTACCAGCACCCCGCCCAGCGGGAGGTAGCCCGAAGTCACGCCCTTGGCGAAGGTGATGAGGTCGGGTTTGGAGTTGATGTGCGGGTGCTGGCAGCCGAACCAGTGCCCCAGTCGACCGAAGCCGCAAATGACTTCATCGGAGATCAGCAACAGGCCGTATTTGTCGCAGATGCGCTGAATCTCGGGCCAGTAGCTGGCCGGCGGGATGATGACCCCGCCCGCGCCCTGCACCGGCTCGCCGATGAAGGCTGCCACCTTGTCGGCGCCGAGTTCGAGGATCTTGGCCTCCAGCCAGCTTGCGGCGCGCAGGCCGAAGTCGTGCGCACTCTCGCCCGGCTTGCCGTGCTGCAACTGGTAAGGCTGGTCGATGTGGGTGATGCCCGGCAGCGGCAGGTCGCCCTGTTCGTGCATGCCGCTCATGCCGCCCAGCGAGGCGCCGCCCAGCGTGCTGCCGTGGTAGGCGTTGTGGCGGCTGATGAGGGTCTTGCGCTGCGGCTGCCCCATCAGGTCCCAATAGCGACGCACCAGGCGGATGATGGTGTCGTTGCCCTCGGAGCCCGAGTTGGTGAAGAACACGTGGTTGAACCCGGCGGGCGCCACCTGCGGCAGCAGCGCCGCAAGCTCGGCGGCCGGCGCCGTGGTGGTCTTGAAGAAGGCGTTGTAGAACGGCAGGGTCTGCATCTGCCGCGTGGCCGCGCTCACCAGATCCTCGCGTCCATAGCCGAGATT
>CALBRU010000048.1 GCA_937927695.1 uncultured Thiomonas sp.
AATCACCCCACTCTGGCTCAGAATGGCCGCGCGCTGCATCACGTTGTCGAGTTCGCGCACATTGCCGGGCCAGCGGTGAGCCAGCAAGGCCTGCTGCGCTGAAGAATCGAGCCGAGGCGATGGCGTCATGCCAAACTGCGCCGCATGGCGAACCAGCATGGCCTTGGCCAGCGGCAGAATATCGTCACGGCGCTCGCGCAACGGCGGAATCTGCACCGGAAACACGTTCAGCCGGTAATACACGTCTTCGCGCAGCACGCCTTGCTGCACGGCCTGCTGCAGATCGCGGTTGCTGGTGGCCACCAGTCGCACATCAAGCGCGATGCGTTTGCGCCCGCCCAGGCGTTCGATTTCGCGCTCCTGCAGCACGCGCAGCAACTTGGCTTGCAGCGCCGGGGCCATTTCCGTCACTTCATCGAGCAGCAGCGTGCCGCCCTGCGCCTGCTCGAATTTGCCCGGCGCCGACTGCCCGGCCCCGGTAAACGCGCCCTTCTCGAAGCCAAACAGCGTGGCTTCGAGAAGGGTTTCCGGAATGGCCGCGCAGTTGATGGCGATGAACGGCCCTGCCGAGCGCGGCGATTGCGCGTGCACATAGCGCGCCATGACTTCCTTGCCCACGCCGCTTTCGCCCAGCAGCATGACGGTGACATCGGTCTGCGCGGCGCGACGGACGATAGTCAGAATCTGCTGCATCGCGGCAGACTCGGCGATCAGGCCGCTGGCGGGTCCGGGCGCTGATGCAGTCTTCGCCGAGGCGGCTGTCGGCGCCGGGCTTGCTGCCGGGGCTGAAGCCGCGGCAGCCTTGGTTTTCGCCGGGGTCAGCGACGTTGCCGTAGGCACGAACTGACGAATCTTGGACAGCGCCTGCGAGAGATCGAGGGGCGCGTTCAGATAGTCCGCCGCGCCGCTTTGCAGCGCCTGCACGGCTGCCTGCACCGAGGCATGTCGAGCCATCATCAACACCGGCAGCGCAGGATGCAGGCCGTGCAGCCGCGCCAGCACCCGCGCCGCGTCGATACCCACCCCTTCGCCGTCGCAAAACACCAGATCGGGCGACCAGCCCTGCTCGACCGCTTGCAGGGCGGTGTCTTCCGCCACATGCAGCGCAGCCACGCAACCCGCGCCCTGCAATTCGTCGCAAAGACGCTGGCCACGCGCGGCGTCGTGGTCGATCAGCAAAATTCGCGGGGAGGTCATCGGACAGGGTCGAAATCAGGCGAAGAGGAAACAAGAGGGCGTAGAGCCCGGATGCAAGTTAGGGAAACACTGAAAAATTCCTCCCCCGCTCAGATCGGAAGAGCGTCGTGTAGGGAAAGAGTGTAGA
>CALBRU010000049.1 GCA_937927695.1 uncultured Thiomonas sp.
TGCCCCGCCACGGACAGGTGGTGGTGATCGGCGACCTGCTGTCGCCGCTGCCGGTGGTCGATGCGATTGATCGCGCGGTATTCGAGCAAACGCACCACGCGCAACCCGCCGCCGCGAACGACCCCCGCGCGCTGCACTTCGTCGCCTGCGGCCAGGCCATTCCGGGACACCGCGTGCGCCTGCTCGACGACCTGGGCGAAGAAGTCGCTGAGCGGGTGGAGGGACGGCTGGAGTTTCAGGGGCCGTCGGCCACCGGTGGCTATTACCGCAGGCCGGAACAGACGCAAACGCTGCTTCACGACGGCTGGCTCGACAGCGGCGACCGGGCCTACCGCGCCGACGGCGAGATCTACCTCACCGGGCGGGTGAAGGACATCATCATTCGCGGCGGGCGCAACATCTATCCGCACGAAGTCGAACTCGCCGTGGGCGAACTTGCCGGGGTGCGCAAAGGCTGCGTGGTGGTGTTCGGCGCGTCCGACGCGGCCCGCGGCACCGAGCGCGTGGTGGTGCTGGCCGAAACCCGCGAGACCGACGCCGCCGCGCGCGACCGTCTTCAGGCCGCCATCGCGAGCACCGCGACCGAGGTGCTGGGCGAGCCGCCCGACGAAGTGGTGCTGGCCCCGCTGCACACCGTGCGCAAGACCTCCAGCGGCAAGCTGCGCCGCGACGCCACGCGGCAAGTGTGGCAGGCGGGCCGCATGGGCGCGCGGCCCCTCGCGGTGTGGCGGCAATTTCTGCGGCTGGCGCGCAGCGCGGCAGCGGCACGCGCGCGGCAGGGAGTATCGCAAGCGGCGCATCTGCTTTACGCCGCCTGGTGGTGGCTGGCGCTGGGCGGGGTGATGCTGTTGATCGCACCGGTCATGGCCTTGCTGCCCAGGCCGGCGTGGGCCTGGCGCTTCGCCCACGGCGCCGCCCGCCTGCTGCTGCGTCTCGTCGGTCAGCCTCTGCAGGTGCAGGGCGTGCAGGCCTTGCCAAAGCAGCCGCACATGCTGCTGGTCAATCATTCCAGCGACCTCGATGGCCTGATGGTGCTGGCGGCGTTGCGCGGCCCCTATCGTTTTGTCGCCAAGCGCGAGCTGCTGCGAAACCCGATGGCGCGCTTTTTCCTGCGGCGCCTGGGCGCCGAGTTTGTCGAGCGTTTCGACGCGCAGGGCAGCGTGGCGGCTGCGCAGCGCCTCAGCGTCCTGGCGGCGCAAGGCGTGTCGCTCTGCGTCTTTCCTGAAGGCACATTCCGCCGCGACCCCGGCCTGCTCGGCTTTCACCTCGGCCCGTTCGAGGCCGCAGTGCGGGCAGGCATGCCGGTGGTTCCGGTGATCCTGCGCGGCGTCCGCGCGGTGCTGCACGATGGCGAGCGGCTGCCGCATTGGCATGCGGTCAGTCTCACCGTCACCGCGCCGATTCATCCGCGCCAAACCGGCGACGTGTTCGCCGCCGCTGTGCAACTGCGCGATGCCGCCCACGCCGCCATGCAGCAGGGCCTGAACGCCAGCGAGGCGTCAATGCCTCAGCGGCGCGCGCCCCGCCTGGCCTCGATTTTTCATCACCACTCGACCCACCCATGAACGACACTCTGAATCCCACCGATCCCGGCGCGGACGACGCCAACCAGATCGATCTGCAAGCCGCCTGGATCCGCCGCTCCAACGCCGATATCCAGGCTTTTGTCGAAGGTCTGGCCGCGCGCCTCGAAGGCGATCTGCCGGGCCAGGTGGATGTGGTGCGCAAGCGCGACGGCCTGTTCGCCAAGACCAGTCATGTGCAGAGCATCACCGTTCGCACCGAGGAGTTTCATTACCTGCTCGAACGCCATCCTTCCGGGGTGCACACCCAGCGCGCCCGGGTGGTGGGCGGGGTCATTCTCAAGCGTGATGAACTGAGTCTGGCCGGGTGGATGCAGAGCCTGCTGGCGGCGCTGTTTTCGCAGTCCGGCGAACTGCAGCGCGCCAGCCAGTCGCTGCATGATTTTCTGATGCATTAGGAGCACAGCATGTCACTCTGGAACACTTTGAAGCAGCGCGCCGAGAGCGTCGCGCAGGACGCGCGCCATGCGGTGGACGGGCTCACCGCCTCCGCCCACACCCTGGCCGCACCGCGTGCGCTCAGCGCCGATGAACTGGCGCGGCAGCAGGCTTGGGCCGAGGCGCTGCCCAGCAATGACCTGCCCGAATTCGTCAAGGCCCGCCTGGCCGCCACGGCTCGGCGCGAACTGCCCTGGGTGAGCACCGCCACCCCGGCGGAAATGCTGGCGCAGCGCATTCACGGCATCGAGCCGCTCGGCATGGTCAACGGCAATTGCTGGTACCACTTCGACTACTCCTGGTCTGACGGCCACTACGACGGCTGGCATCACGCCCTCGACCGCCTGCGGCTGGAAGCCGCGCTGCTGGGCGCCAACGCAGTGGTCGATGTGACCTTGCGGGCGCATGCCGGGCAGGGGCCGAACGATGTGGATTTCGCGCTCACCGGCACCGCGGTGCGCATTCGCGGCCTGCCGCCCTCCAACGATCCGGCGGTGGCCACGGTGTCGGCGCTGCACTTCGTGCGTCTGCTCGATGATGGGGCGGTGCCCGTGGGCATTGCCATCGGCGCGCATTTCGACTGGTATCTGCCGCGTGCCTCGGCCTACGGCGCGGGGTTCGGGATGATGAACAGTTCGCCCTTCGGCGCCTCGGCGCAGACGGCGTATCAGGCCGGTGCGCTATGGACCAATGCCGAACTGACCGAGCTCTCGGCCTTTCAGCAACATGTGCGCCTGAGCGCCATTGAACATTTGCGCAGCGACGGCCAGCGGCTGAATGCCTCGGTGCTGGCGCATACCGAATACGCCGAACTCACGCGCGAGGAGGGCGATGGCGGCGAGCCGCCGCGCTTTCAGTGCCGCTATATCGCCATCGGCACCGCAGTGGCGTATGAGCGCGACCGGCCGCTGCGATCCCGCGTCTGCCCCACCTTCAGCCTGGCTGACCGCCAGCTCGAAGCCCCGTCTCCCACACTCTAGGAAACCATCATGAACGATATGACCGCATCGCCTCAAAACGCCAGCTCTGTCACCTCAGCCGCCGAGCAACTCGCGCCCCACGCGGTTGAACGCCTCAAGGGCCTGCGCACTCAGGGCAGCCATGAGGGCATCTTCACCTCCGACCTGTCGGTGAACGAATTCGTCATGGTGCGCCAGGCCGGGTTCGAACCGCTGGGCCTGGTGGTCGGCTCCTGCGTCTATCACCTCGGCATTCAGTACGGCCAGTGGTCCACCAGCATGGAAATGGACGTGCTGTCGCAAGCCATGTATCAGGCGCGCGAACTCGCCATGAGCCGCATGGAGCAGGAGGCCATTCTGCTGCGCGCCGACGGCGTAGTCGGCCTGCGGCTGGAGGTCAAGCGCATGGAGTGGGACAAGGACATTCTTGAGTTCATGGCCATCGGCACTGCCATTGCGCACCGCACCGGCGACCCCGGCTTCAAAGGCGTAGGCGGCAAGCCCTTCACCTCCGACTTGTCAGGGCAGGACTTCTGGATGCTGCTCAAGTCGGGCTACCGGCCGATGGAAATGGTCATGGGCTCTTGCGTGTATCACGTCGCCCACCAGGGCGCGCTGCGCTCGCTGGGCAATATCGGCAACAACGTGGAGCTGGCGCAGTTCACCCAGGCCATGTATGACGCACGTGAACTGGCGATGGAGCGCATGCAGCACGAAGCCGCCGCCGCGCAGGCCGACGGCATCACCGGCGTGCAATTGCACGAAGGCTCGCATAACTGGCAGCCGCATGTCATCGAGTTCTTCGCCGTGGGCACAGCGGTGAAGGCGATGGAGCAGGCCGACGCGCTGGTGGATGCGCTCAACCCGCAACTCGTCATTCCAGTGAACGACTGAACGATCTTTGACCTGAAGGAGAACTCTCATGACCCTGTTCAAACACGCCGCCGAAATTCTCGAAGCCCGCGTCAACACCTTTCTCAACCACGCCGACGACCCGGCGCAGACGCTGGACCTGTCTTACGAAAAAATGATCACCACTCTGCAGGACACCAAGCGGCACCTGGCCGATGTGATCACCGAACGCATCTCGCTGGAGAACCAGATGACTGCTGCCAAGCACGATGCCGACAAAGCCGAAGCCGACGCCCGCATGGCGCTGCAGGCGCAGCGCGAAGACCTGGCGCGGGCCGCCCTGGGTGAAAAGCAGGCCGCGCAGCAAAAGCTCGACAGCCTGCAGCAGTCGCACGACAACATTGCGATGCAGGCCGAGAAGCTCACCGCCTACGAGAGCAAGCTGCAGGACCGCATCGAACAGTTCCGCACGCAAAAAGAGGTGATGAAAACCCAGATGGCGGCCGCCAGCGCCGAGGTCGGCGTGTCCGAGTCGCTCACCGGCCTGGGCACGGGACTGGCCGATGCCGGTGACGCCATGCGCCGCGCGCAGGACAGGACGTCCCAGATGCAGGCCAAGGCCGAGGCCATGGAAGGCATGACCGAGGCCGGCATCCTCAGCGATCCGCTGGACCAGCGCGACAGCACCGAGAAAGCGATCGACAAGCTGCGCACCTCCACCGGGGTGGACGCCGATCTGGCCCGGCTCAAAGCGGAGATGGCGTCGGCCAAGTAAGCGCCAACTATCGGCCTCAGGGTCTTCTGCGCGCGCGCTGTGTTTGCGGCATACTGCACCGACAAACACCCCACAAGACGAGGAGACTCCGCATGACTCTCAACCGCCGCGCTGCGTTGCGCACTGCCTTTGCCGCCGTCATCGCGGCCAGCGTCATGGGTCTGGCGCCTTTTGCCAGCGCCCAGCAGACCCAGAACCCCGACGCCGTCAGAGTGCTCGGCGAGATGGGCAAGGCCACGATCATCACCGAAGGCCATGGGCCGCGAGTGATCTACATCTTTTTTGACGCCAACTGCCCCTACTGCCACGAGCTTTACACCAACCTGCGTCCGAAGGTTGGCAAGGACGGCCTGGAAATTCGTTGGGTGCCGGTGGCCGTGCTCACCCCTACCAGCGTGACCAAAGGCGCCGCCATTCTTCAGGCGCCAGACCGTCTCAAAGCGTTTCACGAAAACGAGAACACCTACGGCAAAGGGCCCACAGGGCAGGGCGGCGGCATCGCCCCGGCCAGCAAGGTACTGCCCGCCACAAGCGCCATCCTCAACACCAACAACGCCTTGCTCGAAGCCACCAAATCACCGGGCGTGCCCACGATGCTCTACCGCGACAAACAGGGCGACGCCATGCTCGTCGTCGGCCCGCCTGATGCGCAGCAACTCAAGGACATCCTCGCGAGCGTGAAATAAGGTGTCGGCGCTCAAGTTCAACTGATGCCATCTCGGTCGTGGGAAAGGCGCCGTAAGGCTTCCTGTAACTCGCTTTTAGTAATTTCATAGCAAATTTTGAAGAAACTTTAAGTAACAAAAGCACGACCGTTCTTTTATCGTTCTCCCCGTGGCATTCGAAAGCCACGGCCATGTTGCAAAGCATGGCCAATCCAGTCAGGAGGACGTTGTCATGAAGTGCATCAAACCCCTGTTTGCCATCGGCCTGTTCGGCATGGCGGCAGGTTTCGGTTTCACGTCGGCAAAGGCGCAGGACACCCATTCCGGTCATGAGTCAATCGGCGTGAACCGCCCAAGCCCGCAAGTGATTCGTGGCCTGTATCTCGTGAAGATTTCAGGCTGCAACGATTGCCACACTCCAGGCTACGCCGAAAGTGGCGGGAACACCCCGCAGAAAGCCTGGCTGACCGGCAGCACGGTGGGTTTCCAAGGGCCTTGGGGAACCACCTACCCAACAAATTTGCGGTTGTCCATGCAGCGTCTCAGTGAGGCGCAGTGGTTGCAGTCTGCGCGTCGGCCCACGCGGCCGCCGATGCCCTGGTTCGCATTGCGTGATATGTCGGACGCGGATCTCCGCGCGATTTACACGGCGGTTCGCTACCTCGGCCCTGCTGGGGAGCAGGTGCCAGCATTCGTGCCGCCGGGACAGACGCCCAAGGGCCAGTTCATCGATTTTGTTCCCCGCTCCGCGTCTGCGGCATACGGCGCGAAATAACGCCCAGACTCGCCTTTTTGAGCGGGTCGTCATTCACATTGAAAGATTTCAAATGGACAACTACATCAGTGATTTCATTTATCGTGGGTCGCGGAATGAAGGGCCTTTCCACCGATCTGTCGTACCAACAGGCGCAGCGCGGTTTGACGTCTATCTCGCTCTGCACAAGGCAGTGCGAGAGAGCATTCAATCGTCTCTATCAGCGCTGTGCAGCACCGCGTCGGTGGCCAGTGCCGAACTCCGCAGCGTGTTCGATCGCGCCGAGCTGGCAATTGAATTGGCCGAGAGCGTTGCCGGTTTGGAACAGAAGCATCTGCACCCCCTGATCGACTCGCTGTCGCCAGAGTTGACGCGCCATGCTGCGGTGGATCATGCGGAAGGTTCAGCCGCGGCGAGCGCGCTTCGACAGCTTTTACGGGGACTGCGAAATCGGCCGGACGGAACCGAGTTGCGCAGGGAAATGGCGTTGCTCGAAAGTGATTTCTCTGCATATAGCGCGGACGTCGTGTGCCATATGCAGCGTGAGCGCGAAGCACACAATCCACTACTGTGGTTGCACGAAAGCGACGAGACACTCCTGGGTTTGAAACGCCGCATGATCGATGATGTACCGCTGCACCTACGTTGCACTTTGGCTGCGTGGATGGCGCGCTCAGTCCGTCCTGCTGACCGTCCTGCACTGGTGGCGGCGGTGCGCCATAAAGTATCGGCCCAAGCTGCTCATCGCGGACAACCTTCGGCATATGCAGATCGAGGAGGCACAGAACAACGCCGCCTTGTGGCAGTTGCTGGATGATGAGGGGCTCCATGCGCTGCCTGCCGCGTTGGAGTTGGCGCGATCAATACTGGATGCGTCGAGCTTCAGCAAACTCATACGGGCAATCGGTCTCTATCCGCAGACGCTCGCGGCTTGAATGCTCAGGCAGACTCGGCCATTTGCTGCAGCAGGATCGGGCGCATGACCACTAGGCGTAAACGCCCGCGCCCGGTTTTTTCCAGGTGGATGCCACGCTGTTGTTCGTCGAGTCGGCGGAGAAGCAGGATCAGCCGGGCTTCGAGGTTGTCGGTGATATCGGGCAAGCCAAGTTCCGGATCGAGCCGTAACTCCTTGTTGCTGAAGTCGACTCGGTTGTGAAGCACATAGTCACGAATCAGCCGCATAAAAATCGCACCGGCCACCCCCTTGATGAGATAGTGCCCGTCCAGAAATACGCTGTCATTCGCCGGAAAGTGGCGAATGCTCAGTGGCGGCGCCCGGGGAGCTGAGACGGCGTGCACGGCAGAGATGGGCTCAGCCATGTCCTCTTCGCTATTCATTTGCAACAGCACCATGGCCTGAGCAAGCTGTTGAGCAAGGATGACCAGGGTGTCTTCGTCGTTGGCATCGAAACGCAGTTCGCATTCACTTTCTGTAAACAGGATGCCCAGCAATTTGTCACGGTGGCAAAGCGGCACGGCGATCTGGCTCTGGGCATGCGGCAGACCGGGCAAGGGGATCTCGGTTTCCAGGGGATTTCGGTCGATGGACGACAAGCCGGCTCTGACCGCCTGGCTGTATGCGTAGTCCTGTGTGTAGTGACCGATACGGATCGGAACGCGTTGCTGCGCGGCCACGCCGATGACGCCGTCACCCAGGGCAATTTCTGCGCCAACTCCACTCTGGGAGTAGCCGCGGCTGGCGAGGGTGTAGAGCACAAGACGATCGGGGTCGAAGAGCAGCACCATCGAGTGACGAATGTCGAGCGACCGCTCGAGTCCGGCCAGCAGGTAGGCGGTGAGGTCTGACAGGTCAGTGGCGGCCTGCATACGGACACCAAGCAATCGCAGGGCTTCCAGTCGGCAGCAGGGCGCAGGATCAACCGGCAGAACTGCACCGGGGACGGCTTCAATATCCAGCACGCGATACACATCGGAGCCAAGCAGCCGGAATACCTTGGCCATGCCGCTATGCGAGGCGATTCCTGCGAGTCGTGCCTTCATTGATTCGAACAGCGGCCCTTCGCTTTCGGTGCGCAAGTAAGACAGCGCCAGGCGATAGTTGACTCCGGTGTCCGGGTGGATGACCTGTACGGTGACGCGGGGGTTGGACAGGACGTTTTCGCGCGTCTTGTTGAAAAACTGGTACGACAGGGCGACGTGATCGGCATCGACATAGTGCACATGCGACACATAAGTCACGTTGGGGATGCCATCTGCCGAACACGAGGCGAGCGCTGCGGGAATGATGCCTTCGAGGCAGGGGCGAATGGCTGCGAGAGTGACGGGCATCGGCCTGTTTTTCCCGTTTGGTCACGCCACCAGAGCCTGACCCGCAAGCGGGCCTGGCGTCTGCTCGTAAAGCGCCGTGGGTTGGAACACAAGTCGCACGTTCACTTCTTCGGGCAGTCCCAGTGCGGCGCGCAAGAGGGTACTTTGCGACCCGCCCATGATGGCATCGACATCGGCGGTGAAATCCAGGAGGTAGCGCGCAATCACCGGCCGGTCATCCATTCGAGCAGGTAGCAGCTTTGCGTGGGGTGCTTTGATCTGCAGGGTGCGATGTGTGCTCGGTCGGGTGAACGTGACGGCGACGGGTTGCCCCGCACGCAGATCATCGAGTAATGGAATGACCTTGGTCGCAATGAGAAAAAGCTCTAGCGAGTCACCACTTGCGCTCAGCCTGCAACCAAGCGCTCGCCCGACACTGGGGACGCGCCGCGCATTGGCAGACGCGAGAATGATCGACACCCCGCTTTGGATGAATTGCGCATGATCTGCGCTGATTGTGATCGGTTGGTGCAACAAGGCCATCACGCATCCGCTCGTATTGGGCGCCTTCGCAGGCGAGTTGCTGCTGCATTCTTCGAGCTCACACGATAGATTGCGCCATTCTTAATGTAAAGAGCCAGCGAAATCGTTCGAGTTTCCAGCAGCGAAGCTTCTGTCGGCATTATTCACCGCGCCTGGTGCAACACGGTCACGATGGCATCCTCCGGCAGCAATCCGACGATCAGGTGGGCGCGGCCGTTGGAGAGGCGATAAAGCATCACCGGAAAGGTGTGCAAATTGGCCTGGCGCATGAGTGCGGCGTTGGCCTGAAGCTGATGCAGCACTCGGGCGCTGGGGTGGGCTAGTGGGCGGATGCCGCCTGCAGGGCTGTCGCCAAAGTTCCAGTCGTCTTCATTTTTGCGGAAGGCTATGAGCGGATCGGGCGCGGCGAGAATGGCGGCGGCCTTGCCCGGGCTGCTGGCTTCGAGTTGCCCCACCGGAATCCACCGCAACTGCAATCCGTCTTTGCCGACTTCCGCCCGCGTGGCCAGATAGAGCTTGTGCGAAAACGGGCAATTCGGATCGAAAAAGATGTAAACGATGCGCGGCCCGGCGCCCTCCTGTATCCAATACGCCGAGCCGATCGCCTTGAGCAGCTTGGCCGCCCGCGCCGCCTCGGGGTCGGCCGACCATTCGGCGCTGGAATTCGCCGCCTCTGCCGCGGGGAACTTCCAAAACAGTGGCAGGGTCGCGGCAGGCCACGCTTGGGCCAGTCGCAACAGACGCCGCCTTGACGGCGAGGACGGCCGTGCGCAAGGCGCATGAGGAACGAGGGCGTTCTTTTCAGACACGGCGGCCTCCTTGGGGTGGCGGCTTCAAAGTCACGGCTCACATTAAGCAGCGTCACGCCGCCTGTAAAGCACAGTTACCCCAATTGGCGCCCGAGCACTGCCACCCTAGCAGCCTGTCGGACTTGAAGAATCGAAGCGAAAATTCGGCTGGTCGAGGCCAGATTTTGCCGATTTTGCAGGGCAATAGTCGAACTATTGCCCAAAAAAGCGGCGGAATATGGGCCGGCCAGGCGGATTTGCAGCCGATTCCCTTCAAGTCCGACAGGCTGCTAGCGGCGCCCTCCGGTTGCGGTGCGCGCAAAAAACCCGGCTGAGCCGGGTTTTTTTATGAGGGAAGACCCCTCAATCCGGGATGAACACCTTGCCCGCGGCGATGGCCTTGAGGGTGAGCACCACGAGCAGGGCGATGAGCGCGGAGGTCAGCGCCAGCAGCGCCCCGCCCAAGCCCATGAGAAAGCCGCTGCCGATCTTGCTGCCCATGGTCAGCGAGGCGATGGTGATGGCCGCCAGCGGGAAGGAGTAGGCCCACCACGACATGAAGAACGGCACCTTGCGGAACTGCGGAATCTGATAGAACAGCAACAGGGTGGTGAACAGCGCCACATAGAACAGCACGCGGGCGAAATTGTCCACAACGCCGCCGTCCAGCGCCAGATACGACAGGAAGCCGACCGCCGGAGGCGCGATGAGGATAAACAGCGTGGGCAGCAGCTTTGCGGGCACTGGCGGGTGGAAGAAAAAGCGGTTCATCATCACCGTGAGCAGCACGATCCAGAACACCAGCCCGACGCTGAAAAAGAACCAAGAGATTTCGGGCGAGCCGTGCGTCATGCCGGCAATGGGCACCAGAATGTTGCCCACCACGGGAATGAACCAGGCCGGGGTGGAGTGCTGGATCTGGTAGTGCGAGTGGTGAATCCACGACGACATGATG
>CALBRU010000050.1 GCA_937927695.1 uncultured Thiomonas sp.
CTTTGAGATTCGGGGCGGGCTTGGGCTTTGGCTCGACCTGTGGCCCGCTGCGGTGGTTCGTCGGCTGGGGCTGCCAGTTCGCAAGCCATGCGGGTTGTGTCATCGCAGCAGACCCTCCCCAGCGATCCCGCTTCGCGCGGTGCCGTCGCTGATCCAGTTCAGCAGGCAGTGCAGCACCACAGGGCCATCAGCGGGACACATGCGACCGTCAGCAACGGCAGCGCCGAAGTTCTCGCTGATCCAGCCTCGCATTTCCTCGCCAGCACCGCGCGAGCGCTCCAGCTTGCGCAACCGTGCCAGCATGCCCCGCGTGTCGGCCATGTGGTTACTCCTTCAGTTCGCGCAACGCCTGCCCCAGCTTGACCGCGCGTAGCAGGTTCAAGTCGGACATGGTTTGCCGGTCTGCTTGCGCCTCAATGCGGTGCTGGTGAATGAGCTTCACCTCGTCGGGTGTTGCGGGTGTGCTGACTGGCGCGTTCTCGCGCGGGTCGGTGTGCATGTTGCGCATGTCAGTGATCCTCCAGTGGGCCAATTCGTTGAAGCAGTCGGGCGGCTTGCCAGCGGACAGAGGGTTCGTCGCTGTTAAGAATCGCCTCGTAGCATGTGGTGACGATCAGGCGCTTATCGCCTTCCAGTTCCTGCTTCTCCTGCGCGATCTGCGCAGCGCTGCGAGGTTTCAACCACGCATAAGGGGTCGTGTAGCTCATTGCTTGTCCTCCAAGGCTTGTAGGCGTTTCTCCAGTTCGTCCACGGCGCGGACGGCACTGAGTGCGCCGATTGCTTCGATGATCTGTTTTCCCACATCGGGCGCGACCTTGCCTCCAGCGATTGCTTGAAGCACTGCCTCGACCTGCTGGGCGACGGGTGCGGTGGCGTCGAAATCAAACTCCACACGCTCGGTCTGCGCACGCAAGGCAGGAGCGACGCGCGACAACACCAGCCCGGCAGCTTGCACGTCACCGGCAAGCGCAGCATCAATAACCACACGGGCAATCTTCGGCGCGTCGTCCATCAGCGCTTGCGTCACTCGGGTGCGCTTGTCCACGATGCCGCGCGGGCGTCCGTTCGGGTTCGGGCTTGTCATGCCTTTCTTCCAGTTCGGGCTGCCCGGCGGCGGCGAGGTGTTGGGCTGGTAGCTCTTCAACCAGTCGGGTTGAACTATTTCGGTCATTGGATGAACCCCTTTGATGTCATCAAGTGCCGATCAGCGTTAGCCGAGGTCTTGCAGCACGAACGCCTTCTCAGCGTTCGTTTTGGCTTGACGAAGTGCGGCGGCCTTGTGCGGCGGTGCGCCGACTGCTTTCTCAAGCTCCTTGAAGACCAGCCCCGCACGTTCTTCGATCATTTGCTTCGCGCCCTTCATTGCCTTGAGGCGCTGTGCAACCTCCGGCGCGCTGCGCTCGTTCCAGAATCGAACGTAGGTAGCTTGGAAGTTCGCATCGAGGCCAGACAGGTATGCAGGCGCGCCCAGCAGTGCGCTGACGGTAGTGTGGTCACCGTTATCAATGGCTTGCTGGATAAATGCGTGCCGCTTCTCGTTGGGCAGGTTCTTCGCATAGGTACGAATCTCGGCGCTGATGCTTTGCGCTGCCTTCGATTCAATGGGCGCTGCAAGCTGCTGCTCCAGCATCGCAATGCCCTTTTCGAGATTCGAGCGGGTCACGTCGAAGCTCTTGCAGATTTTGTTGAAATGCTTCTGCGCGAAGTCATCGGTGTGAATGATCTGCATCGCCTCATTCCAAGTCGGATTGAGGGCGGCAGCTTCTCGGGCTGACCACACAGCGCGCACACCTTCATAGGCGGTGCTGAACGCGGTCATGGTCGGGCCGAGATACGGCGCGGTCTGCTCGTCGTAACCTTCGATGTTCTTCACGTTGTCGGGGTGCAGCGTGGGCGTGATACGCGGATCAATGTTGTCTGTCATGGCGAAACTCCTTGATAAATAGGCGCGCTTTTGTACGCAGTGCTTACATGCTGTGAAAGATCAGCGAAGGTCCGCAAGGAAAACAAAAACATGCAAACAGCGAACAAGTAATTCAGCGTTATTCGTTCTTAATCCTGTCGCTGTCGCATGCGTCCAAAAAGTCGTTGCCGCTTCTCGGAGACCTGTCTTGCAATACGCCTCCATCAACTTGCACAGGAGCAACGACATGACCGACAAGACCTACACGAAGCGCGAGAACGCCCGCCGCGCTGGTGTTGCCGCAGGGGTGCCTACCGAACTGGTAGAGATCACCGTTCACAAGAACGGCGACGAGGTGCGCTTCGGCTGGAAAGCGATGGAAGCACCGGCATCCGCTGCCGCCGACGCTGTATTGACCACAAGCAAGCCGAAGAAAGCAGCCCCGAAGGTGGAGCGCATCGAGCAGAACGGCGTCAAGCGCCCGAAGGATGGCGGGCTGTGCGCTGCGGTCTGGGCATGGCTGGACGCGCACCCGGAAGCAACGATCAAGGACGCGAAAGCCGCTGCACCGGAGAACGGCTGGAACGCGAACAACGTGGCCTGCGAGTTTTACGCTTGGCGCAAGTTCAACGGGATCAGCCGACCGAATTGATGTTTAAGGCATTAAGAAAGAAAAGGCCGCCCACCCATGCAGCAAAACAGCAAAAGGGGTATGGGTAAGTTAATGTCTTAATTTCTTAATTTTTACCTTTACCCCTTGCGCTGCAAGCACTTGCCGCCGACTCGCATAAAGGCCGCGCCCTTAAGCTAAGAGCGCGGTCGTCGGTCAGTTCAGCCCGGTAGCCGAAGGATGCGGTACGCCTTGCCGTGAAAGCCGTAGGACTCGACCAGTACCAGCTTCTTCATCTCTTCGATCACTCCATCGTCTTGCAGGCTGCGCAGGGTCAGGTCAAGGGCGCTGTTCTTCCCGGCCTTGTGGTTAGTGAAGGCTGGCAGCGTGGAAGCTCGAATCTGTAGATACGCACGCGGCACGACCCCGGCGCGGTGCATTGCGTCGGGAATCTTGTAGCTTGCCGGTGGAGCCTTGACCAGATAGTCCTTCATGAACGCCACCAGCTTGCGCTCCCGGGCGCTGTCGTCGGTGCCAATGTCGCCGTTTCGCTTGCGCGACTGGAACACCGCAATATCCTGCCTAACCAAAGCCAGCGCCCACGCTGCATGCTCGATCTGGATGTGTGGGTGCAGATAGTGATCGGCTACGGCGAGCAGGCTGGCCACCTTCAACGCTTTGAGGTGTGCGCGGTTCCAGACCTGCCTCTCCGCCTCATCGTCAGTCGCATTCACGCTATCAATGCAATGCAATTCAAATCGGTCTAGCTTCTCGCTTGCGTCCTCGGACACTTGCACGATGCACGGGGGCGGCGTGTTAATCGGTGTCTGATACTTGATCGCCTGTCTTACAAGGTCTGCCCATTGCGCTATATCTTCGGGCGGCAGCGTGGGCGGCGGTTCCTTGTTTGGCAGCGGGCGGTCGCCCTCGAAGGATACGACGAGGAAGCGCGACATAAATCCGTCTTCCATCATGTCCGGGGTCAAGCACTCGAAGAAGGTGCCGGGAGTGGTTTCACCGAGGAAGGACAGCGCAGGCCATTCAACCCCGAGCATGTTTTTGTCGGCGTTGCTGTAGCTCTTCCCTTCGAGATATTGCTTCGCGTAGGCGTTCGTCATCACCGTGCGAAACTGCTGCATCGGTGTATCTGTCGGGTGCGACATGCGTTTGAGCTTCCGCCCGAACTCCCCTTGCAGGTTAAGGAAGCCGGGGTCTTGCAGAAGCTCCTTGTGCAGCGCCTCGCCGCTCACAAAGTCCTGACTCCGCACGAAGCGCCTAGCTGTTGGCACCGCTGCCAGGTCGATCAGTTTCGGAATACCTTCGTGAATACCATCCTTGCCTATACCGCTACGCGCGACGAGGATCATGTAGAGCGCCAAGTCCTTGCCGGTGTGGGTACGGTAAGCACGCCCGCAGACACCAGCCAGCAGCCCCAGCGCGGCAGTAATCGCCACCTCGCGGACAGGCGAATAGCTGCTGTCGTGAATAAACTGGGCAAGCCTGCCAGTGCGCCCCGGCGGCCATGCGAGCGCGGGCGGCTGCGCTGCGGCTGGGGCCGCGATCGGCACCGCGCCAGTGCTACCCCCTTGGCTAACAGGCTCCCCGGCTTGTGCCAGCAATGTCACTCGCTCCGCTTTCGCAAGCAGAGCAGAAAAATCAACAGGGCGAAGGTCGGTGACCTTGTAATCAAGCCAATCGCTATCTGCCTGCAAAATATCCGAGCCGTCTGAATTGGCTTGTCCTACGCTATGCGTGCTGTGCATGTTGTTCCTCTCCAAAGCCGTCCTGACCCGACGGCTTTTTTCTTGATGGAGTTATGCAGGGCTTATCGGCGGGTGTGCGGGGTCGGCAAGTTGCGCGGCTGCATTGGGTTTTCGTCGCCATGACCGTCAAACTGCTTGTTTGGCGTTCGGCGCGTAGGCGCTGGTACTGGTGAAGGACTGCGCCTCGATGAACTCGAAAATCTTGGTGCGCAGGTAGCGGATGGGCGCGGACTTGGTTTGCCCGAGCTTCACAAACTCCGGGCCTTTGCCTTTGGTGCGCCAGATTTCGAGGGTGTTGGGCTTGATGCCGAGCAGTGCGGCAGCTTCTTCGTTCGTCAGCAGGTCGGGGCTGAGTGCGGAAAGTGTGGTCATGGGTGGAGTCCTCAGACTGTCCACCGCGCGCAAATAAAATGGGCAGCGCGATGGGATCGGCCACCTGTTTCCAGATGACTGATACCCGCCGCCTGCCCATGCAGCGCGTCTTCTCCAGTCCGAACCCTTTCGGGTTATCGCATCACGCTCGAACTGGAAAGCGAGTTAGTTGGCGTTACTATAGCAACACTTTACGCTAAGTGTTTGATATTTTTAACTGTTTAGCTTTCTGAACGGTCGTTTAAGGCCGCTGCCTGCTGCTCGATCCAGTCGGATATGCGCTGCGTTTCAGGCTTGAGATATTGCAGGTGCGAAGTCTCAAGGTAGTGGCGCGCGGTTACGCCCTTGGGCACATGGTTCGTTAGCAATTCGACCTTGTGCAGGTCGATGCCGCAATTGGCGATGCCGATGGTCGTAAAGGTGCGGCGCAGGTCGTGCGGCGTGATCTTCGTACCTGCTGCTTCGCTGACCTTCTTCATGGTGTCGCGCGGGTCTTTGATATGCCCAGCCTTGCCCCAGGACGAGAACACGAACGGGCTACCCTTGACGCGCTGGCGCGTGGTCAGCAATTGCACCGCCTGCGTGGATAGCGGCAGCCATACGGGGTTGCTGTTCTTCGGGTCGGGTATGTGAATCCAGCCTTCCTCAAGGTTGACCCTGTCCCATGTCAGTTCGCTGCACTCGCCAATCCGCAGGCCAGTCAGCATGAGCAGCATCACGAGGTCGATGCTTGCCAGCGTGTCTCGGTTGTAGGCTTGGTCGCGGGCATGGGTGAGGAATGACCACACCGCGCCGACCTTACTATCCGGCACGCGGCTGGTGCGGGGCTTGAGCGGCACCCACTTCTTATAGAGCACATCGACGGGGTTATCCGTCAGCACTGGCGACCCGTCCGGCTCGCGGTATTCGCGGATGGCGTAATTGAACAGGGCGCGAAGCACCGCCATTGACTGATTCGCCTGCGCGGGGGCTGGCCCATCGCCGCGCGTGCCTTTGTTCTTGATGTCGTTGAACCGCTTCGTGACCATCTCGCGGTTGATGTCCCTCAGCGGCTTCTTGAGCCATGCCTCAAAGGTTGTGGTCACATGGCGTTCAATCTCGGCCTTGCTGCTGTCCTTCAAGGGGCGGTCGCGCTTGTAGGCGTCGGCCACGTCGCGGAGGGTCACGCGGTGCGCCGCTTCCTTCTTGGCGACGGCGCGGGGGTCGATGCCCATGCGCATGCTGCGCAAGTGCTCGCGGGCAACATCACGGGCTTGATCGACGGTGAATACTCCATGCGGGCCGATGCTGATACGGGGCGAACTGCCGTTGACGCGCCCCTGCACGATGTAGGTGATCTTGCCGGTAGGAGTGACCCGGAGGCCGAACCCCTTGAGCGAGTCGTCCCAGTGGAACGCCTCCTTGTCAGCGGGCGCGGTGATCTTGTCGATGTAGTTCTTCGTCAGCTTAGGCATATAGCGCCTCGCTGACTGGTGCGGTTGTGGTTACTATCGTCACGTTGGCTTCCTTCGTACTTAAGGGAGTTGACCACGCGGTCGGGACTGTTGGCGCAGTCGCCGACCGCATCTTTTCAGGCGCTCATAAGCAGTTCGTAAGCGCCATAGGTAAAGTTACGACAAGTTCTACAAAACAAAAAGCGAATGCAACCCATTGATCTGTAAAGGTACGCAAGGCTTACAATAGCGGCTTAAAGCGGGGCAAAGTGGTTGACCGGGAAACTTGAAAACCGGCAACGGGCAACCGTTCGTGAGTTCGAATCTCACCGCTTCCGCCAATGAAATGATCCAAGCCCATGATTTTTGGGCTTTTTTCTTTTCCGGGTCTGCTACGGCCTCACCTTAGGTCTTACCCGCGTGCATCGATAGGCGGTTATCCACAGATCAGAATGGTCCTCGGTGGTGTCCAGCAGCCTGTCGGACTTGAAGAATCGAAGCGAAAATTCGGCTGGTCGAGGCCAGATTTTGCCGATTTCTTTCAAGCCCGACAGGCTGCCAGGTCTCCATGAAATTCAAACTTGCCCTGATCGGCGCAGTCTGCCGCCAGTTCGGCGGACGGCGTTTCGGTATTGGGCGGCGAACTTCGGCAGCGAACTTCGGCTCGCCGTTTTTTTTCGCCCTGAGCCTCATTCCAGATCGGCCTCGGGGTTGTCGAGGCTGAAGACTTCGGCGTTGTCGTCGTAAGCGTAAATCTCGGCGTAGCGGCCCCAGTCGATGGCGGTGTCGAGCACGCGGCGGGCTTCGTCTTCGCTGAGGTGATCTTCGAGTTCGGTGAGAAAGCGAGAGTCGGGCGCGCGGTGGTTGAAACGCTCGTCGAGCACCGTGCGGATGCGCGCCACCAGCGGCACGCGCTCAATCAAGTGGCGGGCGAAAACCTGCTTGCGCTCCTGCAAACTGCCATCGACAAAGGTGCGTCCGGCGGGCAGCAGCATGATGTCGCCATCTTCCACCTGGGCGAAGCCGAGCAATTCCACGCCTTCGATCAGCGGAAACAGGTCATCCACCGAAAAGTGCATGTCCTCGGCCAGCTCGGGCAGGCTGATGCGGGTGTTGGCATTACTCTTTTCCAGCGCGTCGAGTTCTTCGAGCAGGCCGGCCAGGGCATTGACCGAGAGCGATGGCAGGCGCAGGCCGATGCCCGGCGCCTGTTTGCGCACCGCGTCACGCCCGGTCGGGCGGGCGGTCATGGCGCCGTAAATGCCCTCGACCAGATCGCGGAACTGCTGCGATTCGCGCTCGCGCGGGTGCGGCAGGTCGATGTGCATTTCGCTGATCACCCGCCCGGGATTCGATCCGAGGATGACGATGCGGTCGGCCATGAGCACGGCTTCTTCGATGTTGTGCGACACCAGCAGAATGCCGCGGGTGGGAATCTTGCGCTCCGCCCACAGATCGAGCAGGTCGGTGCGCAGGGTCTCGGCGGTGAGCACGTCGAGCGCGGAGAAGGGCTCGTCCATCAACAGCACGTCGGGGTTGATGACCAGGGCGCGCGCAAAGCCCACGCGCTGGCGCATGCCGCCCGACAGCTCGCGCGGATAGGCGGATTCGAAACCGTCCAGACCAATGAGGTCGATGGCGGCCAGCGCGCGGGCGCGGCGTTCTGCCGGCGGCACCTTGAGCGCCTCCAGCCCCAGTTCCACGTTCTGTAGCACCGTCAGCCAGGGAAACAGCGCAAAGCTCTGAAACACCATCGCCAGCCCCGGCACCGGGCCGTCGATCGGCTTGCCACGATGCAGCGTCGTGCCGCTGGTGGCGGAAACCAGCCCGGCCAGGGTGCGCAGCAGGGTGGACTTGCCCGAACCGGAGCGCCCGAGCAACACCAGAATTTCGCCGTCGCGCAAATCGAGATCGACGCCGTCGAGAATGACCAGTTCGCTGCCCTCGGGGGTGCGATACGACTTACGTACATTCGCCAGATGGAAAATGGGCGTACCCGGCGAGTCAGACTGCACGCGGTTCAGATCTTGAGAAGGGATGGCATTCATGGAAAGTCCTGGAGAAGCCTGAGGGTGGGCGTTCAATCGAGCCGCACCCGCGTGGCGGCAATTTTGTAGAGGCGGTGCCAGACCAGACGGTTGATGGCGATGACATACAGCGCCATCACGCCCACGCCCAGGCCGACCTTCAACGTCTGCCCCTGCTGGGTGGCTTCGGTGATGTAGGCGCCCAGCCCGGTGGCGATCAGGGTGTGACTGCCCCAGCTCACCACTTCGGCCACGATACTGGCGTTCCACGCCCCGCCCGAGGCGGTGAGCGCGCCGGTCACGAACCCCGGAAACACGGCAGGCAGATAGAGCTTGCGCCACAACAGCCAGCCGCGCAGACCCAGGTTGCGGCCGGCTTCGCGCAAGTCGCTGGGCAGGGCAGAGGCCGCGCCGATGACCGAAAACAGGATGTACCACTGGCTGCCCAGAATCATCAGCGGCGCGGTGAACACGTTGACATCGAGGTGCCAGTGCACGATGGCCACCACCACCAGCGGGAACAGCAGATTGGCGGGGAAGGCGGCGAGAAACTGCGCCACCGGCTGCGCCACGGCCGCCCAGCGCGGACGCAGACCGACCCAGATGCCCACCGGCACCCAGATCAGCGCCGAAATCGCCACCAGCACAAACACCTTGAGCGCGGTGAACGCGCCCAGCAACATCACATGACCGACCTGCAGCCAGCCGAAATCGCGCGGCAACACCAGAAACAACGCCACGACTAGTCCGAGAGTGAACAGCACCATGCTGACGACAAACATCCGGTCGCCCCACACGGAAGGCGCGCGCTGCGGCGATTTGTGCAGCGGCACCGCGGGCAACAGGCGCACGCTCATCTCCCACAGCACGGCGGGCAGCCGGGCCAGACGCTGGGTGAGGCGGGTGCGGCGCAGAAAGTCGAGCACCACCGAACGCGGTGCGTCCACGCTGACGGTGTTGTCCAGACGGAACTTGTCGGCCCAGGCGACGATGGGGCGAAACAGCAGAAAGTCGTAAGACAGAATCACCACGGCCATGGCCAGAATCGCCCAGCCGATCGCCCCCAGGTTCTTGGCGCCGATCGCCGCGGCGATGTAGGAGCCGATACCCGGCACGGACACCTGCTGCCCGGCGACGGTGAGCGCCTCGGCGGCGACAACAAAGAACCAGCCGCCGGACATGGACATCATCGCGTTCCACAGCAGGCCCGGCGCGGCATAGGGCAGTTCCAGTTTCCAGAAGCGCTGCCAAGCGTTAAGGCGATAGAGCGTGGCGGCCTCGGTGAGGTCGCGCGGCACGGTCTTGAGCGACTGGTACAGGCTGAAAGTCATGTTCCACGCCTGCGACGTGAACACCGCAAAAATCACCGCGAATTGCAGCCCCAGCATGCTGCCCGGAAACAGGGCGATGAAGCCGGTCACGGTGATCGACAGATAGCCCAGAATAGGCACCGACTGCAGCACGTCGAGCAGCGGCACCATGATTTTTTCGGCGTAGCGATTGTTGGCCGCAATCCAGGCGTAGATCAGGGTGAACACGGTACTGGCGGCCAGCGCGGCCAACATGCGCAGCACGGTGTAGAGCGCGTACTCGGGCAGATCCGCGGGTTTGAGCGACAACGCCACGGTCTCGCCCAGATGGAACGGTACCGCCATCTGCCGACTGGCGTGGCCGATGATGAGCAGCATGCCGATGACCAGCGGCAGTGCGATCAGATCGCGGCGGTTGGGCAGCGGCAGCGCCAGTGGACGGAAATTGAAGGCCATGGATCAGGCAGGACGATTGAGGCGGCTTGAGTCGGAGGGTGACGCGCTGTGAAATTGGCAGCAAAAACAGCCAGCTAGTCTAACGAGGGACGCGTTAAATTTCGATCACGCGAGCGTCATCGACTTTGCACAGAAGTATCCGGGAATTTCAGCCGCCGGTTGATCGCTCTGCGATTCCGCCCGGATCAGCCCCATTCACGCAAGCCATGCACAATGACGGCATGCAAGCCAGAACCTATCTCCGCGCCTCGCTGCTCGCGGCCATCGTCGTCATCAGCCTCAAGCTGCTGGCCTGGAAGGTCACGGGCTCGGTGGGTTTTCTGTCGGATGCGATGGAGTCCATCGTCAACGTCGCGGCCGCCGCATTCGCCTTGTTCATCGTGCGCATCGCCGAGGCGCCGCCCGACGCAGACCACCCTTACGGTCATACCAAGGCGGAGTATTTCTCCAGCGGCGTCGAAGGCCTGCTCATCGGCGTGGCCGCGGTGCTCATTCTGATCGAGGCGGCCCAGCGCCTCACCCATCCGCAGCCCATCAGCGACGTGCCGCTGGGCGCGGCGATCTCAGCCGCGGCCACGGTGATCAACCTCGGTGTCGCGTTGTGGATGTTGCGCGGCGCGCGGCGCCTGCGTTCCATCGTCATCGAAGCTGACGCCCGGCACCTGCTCACCGATGTCTGGACTTCAGTGGGGGTGATCGTTGCCGTGATGCTGGTGCCGCTCACCGGCTGGCTCTGGCTCGACCCGGTGATCGGCATCGTGGTGGCGCTGCACATTCTGCGCGAGGCGTTTTCGCTGGTGAAGCGCTCGGTCGATGGCCTGATGGACAAATCGATGGACGACGCCGACCTCGCGGGTTTGCAGGCCGTGCTCGACCGCTTTCGCTCCAACGACCTGCGCTTCGACCATGTGCGCACCCGCGTGGCCGGCACCCGGCGCTTCGCCTCCATGCACCTGCACATGCCGGGCGGGTGGTCGCTTCAGCGCGCGGCAGACTGCCGTTACGCCGTGGAAAAAGCGCTGATCGAGGCTTATCCTGGCATGACCGTAACCATTGAAATGCTGACCTCCGCACAGGAAAGCCTGCAGGAGGAAAATGCGCAGATGCAGGCTACGGGAACCATCAGCCATCAGGTCTGCACGCCTGGCGCGCCCTCGCATCCGCACTGAAACCCGACCGCCTTCGTCACCACGTTCCGCCCCGGAGACACTCATGCAACTCACCAGCCCCGCCTTTACCGATGGTCAGCCGATTCCGCCACAATATGCGTTTTGCAAGCCGTCGGCGGTCGGCCATGTGGCGCTGTCGCAGAACTTCAACCCGCCGCTGGCATGGTCTGGCGTACCGCAGGGCACGCAAAGTCTGGTGCTGATCTGCCACGACCCCGACGTACCCAGCCGTGCCGACGACGTCAACCTCGATGGCCACACCGTACCGGCCGACCTGCCCCGGGTGGACTTCTATCACTGGCTGCTGGTGGACATTCCGGCCTCGCGCACCCACATCGCTGAAAAAGAATTCAGCCATGAAGTCACCCCGCGCGGCAAGCCAGGCCCCGAGTGCTCGGGCGGCATGCGTCAGGGCGTGAACGACTACACCGCCTGGTTTGCCGGAGATCAGGACATGGCCGGTCAGTATTTCGGCTACGACGGCCCCTGCCCGCCCTGGAACGACAGCCTGCTGCACCACTACATCTTCACGCTGTACGCGCTCGATGTGGCGCGCTGCCCGGTGGACGGCGCGTTCAACGGCGCGCAACTGCGCGCCGCCATCGCCGGGCATATGCTGGCCCAGGCCAGCCTCACCGGCACCTACACCCTCAACCCCACTCTGCGCTGATCCATGTCCGATACCCCAGACGCTCCGCCCCCTGCGCCCCCGCAGAAAAAAAAGGGAATGAATGTGCAGCTCAGCGGGCTGCTGGGCATCCTGCTGGGCATCGTGGTGCTGGTGGGCATTTTCAGCCTGCTGCGTGGCCGTCTGGTGAACGAACCGGTGGATGCGCCCCAGCTTCAAATGGCCAATGACAGCCCATGCATGGCCGATGGCCTCAAGGCGCTGGCCGCCAGCGGCAAACCCATCACCTACGGCGAGCTCAACCACCTCAAAAAGCAATGCGGCGAGGATGGGGAGTGATCAGCGCTTCACGGCCGGACCCACGCGCGCGAACTGCACCTGCACCCTGAACCCCTGGCCAGACGCGCCCTGCGATAAGTC